>JAISSH010000020.1 GCA_031273265.1 Treponema sp. | reverse complement strand
AAACTCCAGATTTATTATTATTGCTTCTTAATTGGTCGCTAGGTTATCTTGAATATAAATATACAATTTCAAAAGAGAAGGTCAATCAACTGTTAAAGGATACTTACGGAACCAATTTTTATGAAATAATCAGTAAAATGGTAAAAAATGATGATGATTACGAACAACTATGGAAGTTTTATAATGGAAAAGAGAAACAGATTGATGCTTTAGGTATACATTATTTTAAACAAAATTTTAAACAGACAATTCGCCGTTATCGTAAAGACAATATAACATGGAAAACACTAATCCCCATTCTTGATTTTGTAAATTCCAAAGGTGAAAAAGAACTGGTTCGCAGTCTGATCGGTTTATATCTGCTTAAAAATACTGAAACGGCTTTAAAAGAAATATACGGCATTGAACAAGAGGATAAATTTCAAAAGGATATATATCAGGTAAAGCAGTACATACTAAAATGGGCGAAGGGCGAACTTCCCATAGAGCCGCAGAAAGAAAAGCAGCATTTTTTAATGGTCGCTGGCAAGTATGATCCTGCCGATTTGTCTTTGCTACAGGAACACTCTATTGATCCTCAGTTCCATGAACAAAGAGTAGCAATACTTTCGGAATGCAGTACTTATTTATGGGGAAAAACCGCTATAAAATATGATGTGGCTGAACGGCTCATTAAAACGATGGAAGAAAAATGTCCGAACTGTGGAATATTTTTTGCTTCATGGGCAAGAGCGAGATTAGCTGTTTTATCCTGCAACCTTGACGGAAGTGAAGAAGATGAAAAATTGAAAAAAAAGGCTCTTAAAGGTTATCATACAGCTTTTGACAAGGGCAGAAATTTTGCGGGTGCGTATTTAAAGGCATTTCTTGAAGAAAGTATTGCCGCAACAGTTTATTTTAACCGCAGAAAAATTCAGGATATACCAAAGGTAATTGATCCCAAAAATTCTCTCAAGACACCTATCACTGATGATGTAAAGGAAAATGAGGAAAAGAACCGCGAAGCCTCATACGGCGCAAAACAGTATTACGAATACGGTTATGCGCTTAATCTTTTTGAGCAAGAATCGTCAGAAACTTACCTTCTCCACTTCAACGCGGAAGAACATTTCTGGAAAGTATTTCCAACCCATCAGTTTATTAATGCAGAGGCTGTTTCACAAAAATCTACTGAAGATTTATTTAGAGCAAAAGGAATATATCTCATTGAAGGAGGCAAAGAGGAACTAGAGCAATATATAGAAACTCTTAAACAAAAACTAAAAAATGTTTCAGAGAAAACCATAAACAAACGAATGGAGATACAACCGGGACATAATATCCAGTACACCCCTCTTTCTATAGCTTTGGAACGTGGTGAATTAGACATAGCCGAGCATTATTTGAAAGATTTTGCTGATTCATTGGATGTTACGGTTATAAATACTCATGGCTCTACAGCATTATCGCAAGCTCTGAACCGGTATAAATATCACAAATTTTTTGGAGGGGATGAGCAAAATACCGAACGCTACAAAAAAATCATAATGGAACTTATTAAGCGTTCTTCGGCGGATTCCCTTTATGCGGAAACCGTTAAAAGTCGTATTTCTGTTTTGGAAGAAGCCATCAATGCCTTTGACATTGAGATCGTCAAGGCTATTGTTGAAAAAAAGGGGGTTGATATACAAGACCTTAAAATCAGCGTGGACGAACTTTCACCTCTCTACTATGCGATAATACGGTGTTATTTTCTTTCAAATGCAATTTGTAATGGGAAATTACAAATACCAAATTATGCAAATACAAGTTGGTCAAAAGCCAATTTTCCGGGTATCTTTACTGAAGATAAAAAGGCTTATCATGAGAATATGAAATCTGATCCCTCGTATAAAATGACGGAACAATCTTCCCAAGATTTATATATCGGTATTCAATCTATCTGGAAACAGGAATTTGAAGAACTAAAGGAGATTGTAAAATACCTCATAGAAAAAACCAATGATGTTGACAAATTTGTAAAAATAAATCCAGAGGGCGATCGTACAACTGCCCTGTCTCTTGCTATAGAATCTAATTTTGATGATATATGCCACCTTTTGATTGAAAAAGGCGCAAGTCCTGCCCTTATTTTTAGCAAAAATGGCATACCGTATGACTCGCCTTTCGTCTGCGCTGTTTGGTACAAGTCATGGGAAATATTGGAAATGTTATTGACAGATTTTAAGGATCATATCAAACCAATCATAAATGAACGTTATCGTGAAGAACAGCAAACGGGAATCCATTTGCTATTCAAGGTAGATTATAGTTCTTTCTTATACAAATATTCCGTTAATAATGAGAATTTCAAATTTATAGAACATTTTATTCACTTGTTCCGTAATGCTGGTGCTGAATTCGACATTCCTGATATTGGCGGTAAGACTGTACGGCAAATTTTAAGGGAAAATAATTTAGAACATTTGATATAATTGATATAATAAAAGGCTGGTTTTCGCTAACCCTCAGTGTAACTCCGTGGTTAATCCTCTTTCTTATCACTTTTAATCGTTATCCGCAATTCGTCAAGCTGTTTTTGATCCACTTCCGAAGGGCAGTCGTCCATCGGGCTTACCGCGAATGAATTTTTCGGGAAGGCGATAACGTCCTTCAGCGAGGTAAGCCCTGCCATGATCATCACGAGACGGTCAAGTCCGGGAGCGATGCCTCCGTGGGGGGGGGCTCCGTATTTGAAGGCTTCAGTTAAAAAACCGAACTTTTTCTCCGCTTCAGCGGGATCAATTCCCGCTATTTTAAAAACCCGCCTTTGCATTTCAGAATCGTGGATACGAATGGAGCCTGACGCAAGTTCATAACCGTTAAGCACAAGGTCGTAAAGATCGCCTTTTACAGAGCCGGGGTCGCTCTCCATTGTCGCGTGGTATTTTTCCTGAGGCCATGTAAAAAGGTGGTGAGCCGCTTCCCATTTTTTTTCGTCTTCGTTGTATTCAAACATGGGAAAGTCAACTATCCACGCGAATTCAAAACGAGACGGGTCGCAAAGATTCAAATCTTTTCCAAGTTTCGAGCGGACAGCTCCAAGAGCGGTGTTGGCTATTCTGCGGTCAGCGTCCGCGACAATAAGAATAAGGTCGCCCTCCTGCGCGCCAAGACCGGAAATTATTTCCTTCGCGTTATCCGCAAAAAACTTTGCCGCTCCTCCCTCAAGCGCGCCGTTTACGGCTTTCATCCACGCCATTCCCTTTGCCTTGTAAATTTTCGCGTGGGCTTCAAGTTCTTCAATCTGTTTGCGCGAATAGTCCGCCCTGCCCTTCACTACCAGTGCCTTTACCGCGCCCCCCTGCGCGACCGCGTCCTTGAAAGCCTGAAAACTTCCCGCCTGCGCAAAAGGACTGAAATCTTTCAACTGCATGTCGAAGCGTAAATCCGGCTTGTCGCTTCCGTAAAACTCCATCGCCTCATCCCATGTAAGGCGACGGAATTTTTCAGGCAGAGTAACATTCATCACTTTTTTGAACACATGACGCATAAGCCCTTCAGTCATCGTAAGAACGTCGTCCCGTCCGACAAATGACATCTCAATGTCGATTTGCGTAAACTCAGGCTGTCTGTCGCCCCTTGAATCCTCATCGCGGTAACAGCGGGCAATCTGAAAGTATTTGTCAAAACCGGCTACCATTAAAATCTGTTTGTATAACTGGGGCGACTGCGGAAGCGCGTAAAATTTTCCCGGATACAGTCTTGAGGGAACGAGATAATCACGCGCCCCTTCCGGCGTGGATTTAATAAAAGTGGGTGTTTCAATTTCATAAAAACCGTTAGATGTCATCCACTCGCGGACGGCGAAAGTTGTGTCGCTTCTCATTTTTATTGTGTTCTGCATTGCGGTGGAACGAAGGTCAAGATAGCGGTATTTCAGACGTAAATCCTCGTTTGCCTTGCTTTCCTCGTCAATCTGGAAAGGCAAAACTTCAGCCTTGTTAAGCACGACAATTTTTGACGCGGCAATTTCAATTTCTCCCGTTTCCATTGACGGATTAACCATATCGGCGGGACGAAGGGCGACTTTCCCTTCCGCCGCGATACAGTATTCATTTCGAAGTTCATTGCAAACCGCGGCAAGGCTCTCGTCTTTTTCGGTATCAACTGTAACTTGAGTTATGCCGTAACGATCCCTCAAATTAATAAAAAAAATACCGCCGTGATTGCGCTTGCGGTGAACCCATCCGTTCAAAATCACATCGCGCCCTGAATCGTTTTTTCGCAGAGTTCCGCAGTCCGCCGTCCTTTTCATCGTTTCCATTTTTTTACTCCGTTGTTAATGATACACTTTTTAATTTTTTTTTGCTATAATGATTCTATGCGTTTTGAGCTGGATAATATCCTGACAGATGAGATTCTCTTTCACATGGAAAATCAGGACGGGGAATTTCTTCTTGATACTCACGAGGGGAAAATAATTGATAAAAGCGATAACGAACTTGATGGGGAACGTTTTATAGCGCTGCCCGAATGGAGTTCCAGCGACGGTTACCGCATAATGGAAAAATTTACAGCCGGATTAAAAAACCCCATCGCCCGGCAGGAATTATCCGCCGCCCTGAATAAAAATAAGGGCGTTTTCCGCTCGTTCAAGGACACGCTCGAACAGTACCCCGAAATTGAAAAACTGTGGTTCAGGTTCAAGGAACGCGAAATGAAAAACGTCGTTGTAAACTGGTACAACGCGTTAAGGGAAGAATGGGGACTGGAGCCGGTCGGCGGCGAGCCAGAAGACACATCGTCCCTTGTACTTGAGGATTTTGTTCTGAGAGAGGGAAACGAAGAAGAGCGTGAAAAAGCCCGCGCCCTGCACAAACTCTGCGTTGAGGAGCGCGAAGATAAAGAGACCTTCGCTATTTTTGAAGCCCTGAACCCATTTGTTTTTCCCGGCGATTTTTGCGTTATTGCCGAAACCGCAAACGGCGATTTTTCAGGCTTCATCTGCGCCGTTAATGATTCGCCTTCCCGCCTGCGAATTAACGCCCTTGAAGTGAAAGGCGAATATCGCGGAATGGGGCTTGCCAAAGCCCTGCTTTCAAAACTCCTTGAAAAAGCCGACGAGCGGAAGTTCACCGTAACAATAGACCTGCCCGTTGGCACTGAATATTTCTCCCGCGCCCTTCATCTTGAGGAGTTCAAACCCTGCGTGCAGAGGTTTACGCGCACCCGCCTGTAAGGGCTATTTGATGTTTGCTATTCAATTGACTTAATTAGCTCATGGTTTTACTATTAAAACATGAAGCACATTTCTATACTTGTCATTTTTTGCCTGTTCTGCCTTTCCTGTACAAAGTACGAAGAGCTTTCGCTGGAAGAGTTTGAGGCGCGGAACGCCGAAGGTTTAGCGGAGATTCTGGCAAAAACCGTTTACAAACCCTGGCGGGGCGAGGATTTCGCGCCCGGTAAACTGGGGGGAACGTGGCATTCGGTAATGGACGAAGACCCGAAAAGTTTTAACCTTCTTGTCGCCGAGCAGGATTCCTCGACTTCCGAGGTGGTTAGCAATATGCACGATTACCTTCTTGACTACGACGTTGTCGCCCGCGAGTGGAAAGCAAGAATTGCCGAACCTGTAATTAATATTTTCGAAAACGGAACTATGGAAGTTGTTTATACCCTGCGCGACGATCTTTACTGGAGCTACTACGACTCCGGTAAAAAAGTGAAAGTTACAAGCGACGATGTCATCTTCTGGTACGATGAAATTTCAGGCGATCCCGAATGTCAAAGCT
Source organism: Treponema sp. (assembly GCA_031273265.1). GTDB lineage: Bacteria > Spirochaetota > Spirochaetia > Treponematales > Breznakiellaceae > WQXQ01. Next base: position 25,137 of record JAISSH010000020.1, on the reverse strand, counting down.
CCGGCTACTACGGTCAGTTTCTGACAATGCCGGACGGAAGCGATGCCCACGTCGATATCCGTAAAATTGATGACCGCCGTTTTGCCTTTCACTTTCCGCGCATTGTAGCAGAGCCGCTGTTATCGACAAATATGGACTTCGGCCCGCGCCATATTTACGAACCCGCCAAAAAAGAGGGAGGAGCCGCTAACGTAAGAAATATACTAAACGTGTCTGTCGATCCAAAAACGATTCCTTCGATGGGCGAATGGTTTTTGGTTGAGTACACTCCGGGACAGAGGCTTGTGTATAAGCGGAATCCCGATTACTGGAGGAAGAGCGCGAACGGCGTTTCCATTCCTTATCCTGAGGAAAACATTGTCCGCATAATTCCCGATGAAAATACCAAACTGCTCCTTTTCAGAAACGGTGAAACTGAATCCTACCGTCTGCGTCCCGAAGACCTTGACGGGCTTGTAAACAGGGGGGACGGAACTTACACGGTTTTCAATTCCGAAGGCTCTCTTTCCGCCGCCTTCTGGACATTCAACCAGAATCCGATAAACGAAAAAAAACATCAATACGAGTGGTTCACCAAAAAAGAATTCCGTCAGGCGATGAGCTGTCTCTTAAACCGCGACAGGATAAACGCCCAAGTGTACCGCGGACTTGCCGAACCGAAACTCAACATCTATCCTGAGCCAAATCCGTATTACAATCCTGACATTACTCTTCAATATCTTTATGACACAGAACGCGCCCTGCAACTGCTCCACTCCATAGGTTTTAAAAGAGACTTTCTAGGCATCATGCGCGACGATAAAAACCGCAGGGTGCAGTTTAACCTTACTATACGATCCGAAAGTTCTGTAAATCAGGATACCGCTTCGATTATCAGGGACGAGCTTTCCAAAATAGGGATCAAGCTGAATATCCGCGTTATTGATTTTCAAAAAATGGTGGAACAGCTTTTCAGCACGTTTGAATGGGACTCAATGCTGATGGGGCTTTCCGGCTCAAACATTTTTCCGAGTCAGGGGAGCAATGTCTGGCCTTCGTCCAGCAACCTTCATCTGTGGTATCCCAACCAGGAATCTCCCGCGACCGAGTGGGAAGCCCGCATTGATTATCTTTACAACGAAGGAAGGTTCACGGTAGATAAAGACAGGGCGCAGGAAATTTGGGACGAGTTCCAGTCGATTATTATTGAACAGTGCCCGTGGATTTATCTGATGCGCTCACGCGGTTTTTGGGCGCTTAACAACCGCTGGGATTTTACCAATGTATACTTTGACAACATCAACGGAGCGGAAATAACTTATATTTTTCTGCGCGAATCAACAACCCCGCCCTAAAGGGACGGGGTATGTTGTTCTTATAAGGTATTTGTATTCGGGGTTTAATACCATTTTTAAGCGCCCTGAAGGGCGGGGTATTAAACCCCTCAACACGAATAAATCGGAGGCAAAATTATGAAATCGCCAAAAGAACTGAATCTTAACACTAACTTAATAAATACGGTAAGCTCCTTTTCGCTTTCAGGAAAAGCTTTGGACGCTCTAAAGTGGATTCTTGAAAATGAGGAAATTCAGGCGGCTCAGGAATACGCGAATACGGTTTCTATCATCAGGCTTGGATACAACGATCACGGACCTGTACATATGCGGACAGTTACATATAACGCCGTAATAATGCTTGATCTGCTCAGAAAAGCGGGAATAAAAACCTCGCTGGAAGCGGACGGCTGCGGCGATTTTGAGGACAGTCTTTTGTCGGTAATTATCGCGTCAATGTTTCACGATCTGGGAATGGGCATGGGCAGGCAGGATCATGAATTGCACAGCACGATAATTGCCCTTCCCTTTATTAACGATCTTTTAAGCCGGATATACGGCAATAATTATTTCAAGAAGATAATGATTCAGGATATGGCGCTGGAAGGGATAAGGGGGCACATGGGCAGTATCAATGTAAGTTCATTGGAAGCGGGCATTGTGCTGATAGCCGACGGCTGCGACATGAAAAAGGGACGCGCGCGAATTCCCATCGCGCTGGGACACGCTCCAAAAGTCGGGCAGATTCATCAATATTCGGCGAATTCAATCGAAGAGGTGCGTATCAGCGCGGGAATGGAAAAACCAATCCGCATAGACGTACATATGTCAAGCGAAGTGGGTCTTTTTCAGGTTGAGGAGGTGCTCATGCACAAAATATCCGCCAGCACCGCCAAGGGGCATGTTGAACTGTACGCGCAGGTTATTAACGAGACGGAAAAACGCTACCTATAGGGGTTTTTAATGGCTGGAAACATTTTTGGCGAATTGTTCAGGGTAACCACATTCGGGGAATCTCACGGAGAGGCGCTCGGCTGTGTAATAGACGGATGTCCGGCGGGGCTTGAAATTTCCGCCGCGGATATTGAAAAAGAGCTTGCCAGACGCCGCCCGGGGGGAGTATACGGCTCCAGAGATGAAAAAGATACGCCTGAAATTTTATCCGGCGTTTTTGAAGGTAAAACTCTTGGAAGCCCAATCGCTATTGTTGTCCGCAACACAAATCAAAACAGCGGAGATTACGGCGAACTAAAGGACATTTACAGACCGGGACACGCAGATTTTACATGGGACGCTAAATTCGGCTTTCGCGACTGGCGCGGCGGCGGCAGAAGCTCCGGCAGGGAAACTCTGTGCCGCGTCGCCGCGGGCGCGATAGCGAAAAAATTCCTTGCGCTGTCGGGAATTACGGTACGCGCGTGGGTTTCTTCTATCGCCGGTTTACAACAGCCCTCCCCCGGCGAAGATGATTTTGACTTTGATGAAATCGAGCGCAATCCCCTGCGCGTCCCGTCAAAAAACGGCGCGGCGCGGGCAATGGCAAAAATAGAAGAACTTCGCGCGGAAGGAGACAGCGCGGGCGGCATTGTAACCTGCCTTGCAACGGGAGTTCCCGCCGGTTTGGGAGAACCGGTTTTTGACAAATTGGACGCGCGACTTGCCGCCGCCGCTCTGTCTATCGGGGCATGCAAGGGCATCGAATTCGGCGCGGGCTTTGCCGCCGCCGGCTTAAAAGGAAGCGAAAACAACAGCGCGGAAAATTCCGGCGGCGGAATACTCGGCGGCATTTCATCGGGTCAGGACATTTTTTTCAGAGCCGCGTTCAAGCCGACGCCGTCAATCGGAAAGCCGCAAAAGGCTTTAGACAGGGAAGGCAAAACAAGGGAGATAACGATTAAGGGACGCCATGACGTCTGCATAGTCCCCCGCGCCGTCCCTGTGGTGGAAGCGATGTCCGCCCTCGTCCTCGCCGACTTTTTACTCCTGTCCCGCTCCAACAGGATTTAGCCCTGCCGGATGTACAGGGGAATGTAGCCCGCTTCCTTGTCGTCTATAAAAAGCACAAAATTAACCACTCCGGGATTTTTTATCTGCAGATTTGAAATACTGAAAACAAGATGAGAAACCGCTGTCGTGTTTCCCGCTCCCATAACATCAACATTTCCGGTAATCGCTTCCATGTTCATCTCCCCTTCAAGATCGCGGGTTTCAATTCGGAAACTGTGGTTTGAAAATTCCCACATATCGAAGCGCAGGCGGATGACCACTGAAAGCTGAGGATGAACGCAGGGAAAATTATGGGAAATTATAGTGTCGAAAGTCCCGACTATGGTTAATTTCCCGCCGTTTACCTGAGCGAAATCGCAAAATGTAAAAAGCTCGATTTTAATACCCCACCCCCGCTGACAGTATACACAGTATTCCAAATAAAGTCAAAAATTCATGACAAACAGCACATTATTGCGCTAATATTGAGTAAAACTCGTTGGCAAAAAAAATAACCTATGGTAGAATATTAGCGAGTTATCGTTTCACTTCTTTTTTTAACGATGATTTCGATAAAAATTGGCGTTTTTATCGCTTAAAATACACGAAGGATAGGGGAAATGGACATTTTGACGATTGAAAACAGAAAAAACAGTATTTTGATTGTTGACGATGAAAACGCGAATCTCAAAGTATTAACGCATATCTTGGGAAAGGAATATACAATCTATACGGCGACAAGCGGAAAGAGCGCCATTGAAAAAGCGAAAGAATACAAGCCGGATCTGATTTTGCTTGATATTCTTATGCCGGAAATGGACGGATACGCGACTCTTGCCGAGTTAAAAAAATGTGAAAATGTCAGGCAAACGCCAGTTATTTTCATTACAGGACTTGACAGAGACGAGGATGAAGAAAAAGGACTGTCTCTTGAAGCCGCCGATTACATTACCAAACCTTTAAGAGCTATGATTGTAAAATTGCGCGTACATAATCAGATGCAGATTATCAATCAAATGCATACAATTGAACGCCTTAGCATGATTGATCAGCTGACAAATATACCCAACAGGCGCAGTTTCGACGAACGTCTGCGATTAGAATGGAAACTGGCATCCAGGGAACAGACGCAGATCAGTTTATTGATGATGGATATAGATAATTTTAAGGTGGTGAACGACACATACGGACATCTGCAGGGAGACATCGTGCTTCAGACAGTGGCGAGAATATTTCCCGCCTCATTCAAGCGTCCCAGCGATTTTGCCGCCCGGTGGGGAGGCGAAGAATTTATTGTATTACTGCCGAATACGCCGCTGGAGGGAGCTTTGGATGTCGCCGAAAAAATACGGAAAGATATTGAAGGGATAGAAATCCTGTACACCGACGGTTCCTATATAAAAATTACGGTAAGCATCGGCGTCTGTACGCAGGTGCCGACAATCGACAGCTCCCTTGACGCTTTTTTATCAAACGTAGATAAGGCTCTTTACAAGGCAAAAAATGAGGGCAGGAACAGGGTAGAATATTTCTTCTGACAGCCGCCCTGTCAATTTATAACGTAAATATGCCGATAAATAATAAATGTTTGAAATTGCGGAACACGGCTGTATAAATTTATGTGAAAATGTCATTTTTTCCCCTCAAAAATACAATAAACTTTGGGGCTGTGAATATCTCCTTATGGACAGCAATACTTTTATGGGCGGCGTCGATATCTCTGTGTATGACCCCATTATTGATATGTATATGAATGTCTGGAATCTCTATAACAAACCTCAGAATTAAAAAAATTAGCGATTGACAATCCCTTTGCTTTTTGTTAACCTTTGAAAATGCGAGGTTAACGATGGAAAAAAATTCAAAATCCGCGCGAAATCGTTATGTATTTGCCGCTGTTTTTGCCGCGTTGATAGCCGTTTCCGGTTTTTTCAGACTCCCCATTCCGGGAAGCATAGTGCCTGTGGTACTTAAAAATCTCTTTGTTGTTCTTTCCGGCGCTGTTCTGGGAAGTTTTTACGGCGGCGTTTCAATCGTTATTTTTCTGGCGGCAGGTCTTGTGGGAATTCCCGTGTTTGTCATAGCTGGAGGACCGGCGGTCTTTTTCACCCCGCTCGGCGGGTACTTGATCGGCTATTTCGCCGGAAGCCTTACCGCGGGACTTATCAGCGGACTGCCGAAGGTTACAGAAAAAAAAATCCGTCCTGTTTTACTGATCCGTCTCTGCATCGGCTCATTTTTAGGTTTCGCCCTTATCGACTTCTGCGGCGTGTTTTATATGATGATGCTCAACTCCATGTCGTTCAAAGCCGCGCTGATTGCCGGTCTTGTCCCTTACATTTCGGGCGATATTATCAAACTTGTAATTAGTATTCCGCTGGCGCTGGGACTTCGCCCCATCGCGGCGCGTTACATAAATCCTGAAGATTCTGGCGCGGCTGACAATTCGCAAAGACAAGGAGAGCCGTAAAATCGAAGCTGTAACCATTCGCAATATAACCAAGCGTTTTCAAATTTACGATGAAAGTCTGGCGCAGTCCGAACAACTGCGCGACGGATTTTTCTACGCGCTTACCGATGTTTCCCTTTCTCTTGAAAGCGGAGTTTGCGCGATAATAGCGGGCGCGAATGGTTCGGGAAAGAGTCTTTTAATGTCGATCATCGCCGGTCTTGAGGAGCCGACTTCTGGGAGCGTGAAAACCGGTTTCAGGGTTGGGCTTGTGTTTCAGGAACCGGACGCGCAGATTTTGGGTGAAACCCCAAGTGAAGACGTTTCTTTTGGTCCGCGTAACATGGGGCTTTCAAAAGAAGAAACCCGTGCGCGTGTTGCCGCCGCCCTCGACGCGACAGGTCTCGCGGACAGGGCGGACTTCCCTGCCCGCTCGCTTTCAGGCGGCGAAAAACGCAGGCTGGCGGCGGCGGGCGTGTTGGCGATGGATGCGCAGATCATCGTCTTTGACGAGCCTTACGCCAACATGGATTTTCCCGGCGTAGTGCAGGTGAACCGCCTCTTTCAAAAACTAATCACGGAAGGAAAGACCATTATCATTCTTACACACGAGCTTGAAAAATGCCTCGCTCTCGCAGACCGTTTTATCGTACTTTTTAAGGGAAAAAAAGTTTTTGACGGAACCGCCGCAGACGCGCTTTCCCTAAATTTAGAAATGTGGGGAATTCATTCTCCGTTGAAAAATCAGGCGCTCTCTTTGGAGGGATTATTATGGCAATGAACAGAAATACAGTATTTAAATATAAAACGATAAAGGGTCCCCTTCACAAATTGCCCGCGATGTTAAAACTTTTTTTTCTTCTGCCCCTTTCAGGATTCTGCATGTCTCTCTCTCAGCCTTTGCTTGGAGCGGGAATTTTAACGGCGGTAATTACGGCGTCTCTTTGCGGTTTTACGTTACGCGAACAGTTAACCGACTTGAAACCGGCTGTTTTTTATGCCGCGATTATGTACGGTCTTTCGGTATTTTCAAATTTACTGGAAAATTTTAATTTCATGCCTATCCGTGAATTAGCCGCCGCGGTTTTTATCCCGCGCTCTGATTTTATTCGCACTGCTCTTTCTCTCGCGCTTGTCGTGCAGTTGTCCGCTCTTTTATTTCGCACCACAAGCTCAGTTGAAATAAGGGAAGATTTGAACGCGATTGAACGTTTTATAAGAAAATGTTTTACTCGTCTGCCGCTTTTAGGAAAACGAATTTCGATTTACCCGCATTTTGCTGAAAACATCACTCTATTCTTGTCCTTTATCCCGGAAATTTTCGCTTCATGGTCAAGTATTAATCTAGCATGGCGGGCACGCGGCGGCAGACATGGATTTGCATGGATAAAAACGCTCTGTTTTGTTTTAATTTCAATCAGCTTTGAAAAAGCCGCGTTAAAAGCAAAAGCGCTGGAAGTTCGCGGTAGAATATATTAAGGAGTAAATAACATGAGTGAAAAATCCGGGAAGGTTTCAAGCAAGGCTGGTCTGTTAAGGCTTTTGCGGGAAAAACATGGAGAGCCAATCAGCGGAAATGTTCTTGCAAAAGAGATTGGCGTTTCAAGGGTCGCTGTCTGGAAAACTGTACAGGCTCTTAATGAAGCCGGTTATTCAATAGAAACAGCGGGAACAGGCTATCTTCTTGACCAGAAAAAAGAAAAAGATTTTCTTTACCCATGGGAATTCGGCGACAAAGAAGCATATTTTTTTCATTACAAAAACACGAGCAGTACAATGGACAGGGCGAGAGAATTGGCGTTGAAAGGAATTGCCGGCGGAAGCGTGATTACCGCGGAAAAACAAAGCGCGGGAAGGGGGCGCACAGGAAGAACATGGGTTTCCAGACAGGGCGGTTTGTTCTTTACAATTCTTGAGCGTCCGCGCCTTGCGATAGCGGATTATACCTTGCTCTCCCTTGTTATTCAAATTGCAACAGCGCGTTGTGTTTCCGCAGTTTGCGGAAAAAAGGCGCATCTTCGCTGGCCTAACGACGTTTACCTAAACGGCAGAAAAATTGCGGGCGTCACCACGGAAATTTCCGGAGAGGGAGATTTAATCACATGGCTTTCTGGAGGGGTTGGAGTCAATGTAAATAACCCGACGCCGTCCGGCAAGGCGACAAGCTGTGCTGAAGTTACGGGACATCAAATTTCCAGGCGGGAAGTTCTGGATAAAATACTGGATGAAATTGAAACCGTAAAAAAAACATTCAGTTCGACAGCGGCATATTCGCAGGGCAGCCGCGCCCTCGCCGCGGAGTGGAATTCAATGTCAGATAACATCGGCGCGAAAGTTGTAGTGTTTGAACCTGAGAACGCTAAAGAAAACAGTATCGAAAAAACAGGTAAAATACTTGCGCGCGGAGTTTTCTCAGGCATTGATCCCGCCGGGCGGTGCATCCTGAAAACCGAAGGCGCAAAGGGGAACCTGTTTTTTAATCAGGGGTCTGTCTCACTCGCTTTCTTAAACGCCGATAACCGCTGATACTATCAGGATTGATTAATCTTCCTGACGGAACGTAAGATGATCCGCGTCAAACCACCCTTTGCCTCCGCCGGCTTCGATAAGGAATTTCGCTTCATACATATTATTTCCAAGCTTTAAACCTATTTTTTCCCATTCCTTAAAATGTTCCGTTATGGAAATCGTTCCTGATTGTCTGCGCGTCTGGCGTACGCTGAAGTATTGCTTAAAAGTGGCAGTACCTTCTATACTGGGTTGATTGTTTCTCGTACCTTGATAGATGAAATAAGTCGCGTCGTCTACATCAAACTCGCCTTTTTTAGTCGCGCCGCCTCCCATTACTGAAGGACGTATAATTCCGCTTCCATACCAATCTTCAACAATGTAGTATTCGATTAGCGGATTTTTTGACCAGCCGTAAATTCCTATATATGAATAATCACCGCCAGTTCCGTTAGCCGATCTTGTATATTCAAAGTCACAGTAAAGGTTTTTATAATAGGTATACGGTCTTCCCTCATTCCAAAAGTAACCTACGCGCCCCAGAAAATCATTGGGATAATTCCATTCAGCCCTGAAAGCGGCGCCGCCTCTTATATCCGGTCCGTACCACATAAGTTTATTGCTGCTTCCGCCGGCAGACCATATTTCATAACCATAGGGCGTTCCTTCAAGACGCCTGTTTCCCTGACTGTTACCTGAATATGTTTCCCAATAATCTGGTTTGTTTTCATTCTGGGAAGACGACGTTGTTTTTCCTTCTTTTTGCTGTGATGACGTACAAGCGGTTTGAAGTAAAATTACCAACGATAATAAAATCAATACATTCGATATAAAATACTTTTTCATTTGTTATACCTCTGAATACTGATTTTATATCATTTTAATAAAATGTTCAATAGATAAATTAACATTTTTGATTATTATTTTTACATTACATTCAAAAACGGTATGCAAACCAGATAAAACGCGTCTTTTAGCACAAGCATTACGGCGCGGGAAAGTTCCAGCCTTGCTTTTGAAAGAGCGGGATCAGCGCAGTTGAGGATTGGGCACTCGTGGTAAAAACGGCTGAAACATTTTGACAGTTCGTAAAGATAGCCGGTAAGGTGCGAAGGATCTAAATTTGCCGCCGATTCGCAAATTGCCGCCGGATACGCCGCAAGCGATTTAATCAAGTCCCATTCGGGATCGGTAACAAGCATAGAAAAATCAGCGTTTCCCGGCGCGCTGGAGACATTCTGTCCCGCCTTGCGAAGCATTGAAGAAATACGCGCGCCCATGTACTGCAAATAGGGACCAGTGTTGCCGTTAAAGGAAAGCGACTCTTTGGGATCGAAAAGCATATCCTTTCCGGGACTTGGCTGTAAAAGAAAATAATGCAGCGCGCCAAGAGCGATTTTTTCCGCCACTTCGACCGGGTTTCCCACTTCTTCTTCCCGCTCTTTTTCGCGTATTTCAGCTAACGCCATATCCCGCAGAGAGTCAAGTAAATCGTCCGCGTCTACGACAGTCCCTTCCCTGCTTTTCATCTTTCCTTCGGGGAGGTTTACCATGCCGTAGGAAAGATGGTACAGGTCTTTTGCCCAAGGATAGCCCAATTTATCAAGAAGGATAAACAGTACCTTGAAGTGATACTGCTGTTCTGAGCCGACAACGTAAATTAGCCTGTCAAACTGCCATTCATTGTGGCGTTTTATCGCCGTTCCAAAGTCCTGCGTTATATAAATTGAAGTGCCGTCGCTTCGAAGCAGAATCTTTTTATCGAGTTTTTCCGCGCTTAAATCCACGGCAATCGCTCCGTCTTCCTGACGGTAAAAGATTCCTCTTTCAAGCCCCTTAAGAACTTCGTCCTTTCCAAGCATATAGTTTTCGCTTTCAAAATCGAATCTATCAAAGGTAACGCCGGTGCGATTGTATGTTTTTTTCATTCCCTCAATCGCCCAGCCGTTCATCTTCTTCCAGAGTTCTACAGTTTCGCCGTCCCCGGCTTCCCATTTGCGAAGCATCTCCTGCGCCTTTTTCATTAGCGGAGACTGAGCTTCCGCATCTTCCTTTTTCATGCCGTTAGCTGTCAACTCGTCAACTTCGGTTTTTAACGCTTTGCTGAAATTCACATACCAGTCGCCGACAAAACGATCGCTTTTTATTCCCTCTGTTTCGGGAGTTTTGCCCTGCCCCTGCTCTTTGTAGGCAAGCATGGATTTGCAAATATGGACGCCGCGATCGTTTATGATACAGACCTTGCGTACCTGCGCGCCGCAGGCGGCAAGGATACGCGAAACACTCTCGCCAAGCGCGTCATTTCTTAGATGTCCAAGGTGCAGGGGCTTGTTTGTGTTTGGACTGGAAAATTCAACCATTACTTTCTGTCCCGCCAGCGTACCGGGTCTTGCGAACGAAAAATCGCCGTTGTTTTTCAAAAAAACTTCATCAAGAACAGCTTTCGCGGCGCAGGCGCGGTTCAACCTTACATTTAAATACGGACCCTGCGCTTCGACAGTTCCCAACTTTTCACTGTCAGGGGACTGCGCCAGCTTTGAAGCGGCAATTTGCGCTATCTGCGGCGGACCTTTTCGCATAATTTTTGCGTAACTGAACATGGGAAAGCCAATGTCTCCCATTTCGGGATTTGGCGGAGTTTCCGCAATCACCTGCTCCGCGGCGACGCTTTCATCAATACCAGCTTCGCCAAGAACGGCGTTAAGCGCAGAGGCGATCTTTATTTTCCATAACTCTTTATAATCGTACATTGTATGCCCAGTCATAAAATAACTGAATTTATATTTTTTTTCAATAGCGACAGGATAGATTCAATTTTTTTCATTGTGATTATGGATAAAAAATCAAAAAAAGTATATATTAACTGTATGGTTGCGCTCATTTTCATTTTACTATTTTCAGGCGGTTCGGCTTTTTGTGAAACCCTGCCGGACTGGTTTATTCCTCTTCGCGATGTGATTTATGAACAGGAATTAAAGGCGGATGATATTGTTCCCATATATCAGGATATATCAGAAAAAGCCATTTCTTCGCTTTCCGGAGCTTCCCAGTATTTAATTCTTTCCCGCTGTGAATACATGATGGGCAGGGCATATCAATACGAAGAGAGAAAAGATGAAGCCGCCTATCATTACAGTGAAGGAATAAAATGGGCGGAAAAAGCCCTGAAGGAACAGACAAGCGCCGAGGGCTGGCAGATGCTGGCGGAGAATATTTCCCAGTCCTGCGCGGTGCGCTCCGTATCCTACGCTATGGCGAATGGTTTAAAGGTTGAAAAATACGCTAAAAACGCCCTGGGAATTGACAACAGGAACGCGGCTGCGCGCATAATGATCGCAGCCCGCTGGGTTTACGCGCCTTCGCCTTTTCATAATTACAACAGGGGAATTGAAATGATGAGCGTTATTCCAAATGAGTGTAATTATGACAGGGATGATTTGTTTAATATATATCTGGCGATAGGCTACGCGTATATACAGCAGAAAAAAAACGCGCAGGCAAAAGCATGGCTCTTAAAATCATGGGAGATATACCCGACAAATAAATTTGTGCAGAGCCTTCTTGAAAAAATATCGTAACAATGAGGTAAATAAATGTTAAACTTTCTGGCGCAGCTTTTAAGCCCATACTACTATCCTCTGCTAATCGGCACAGCTTCTTATTTTTTTATACTTTCGCTTGCAAATCACTATGAGATGTGGCGTTTTACACATGGACCTGAAATCTTTGACGGACCGCTTGTTTCAGTCTTGATTCCCGCAAGAAATGAGGAAAAAAACATTGAACGCTGCCTTAATTCCTTAAGAAACCAGCTTTACAAAAATTTTGAAATTCTTGTAATAAATGACAATTCCACAGATGGTACGGAGAGAATTCTTGAACATATAGCCGCAGAAGACGACAGGGTAAAAGTTTTTAACGGCAAACCTCTTCCCGACGACTGGTACGGCAAACCTTTCGCTCTGCATCAACTTTCAGCTAACGCTAAAGGCGAAATTCTTCTTCTTACCGACGCCGATACCGTACACAGTCCGTCAAGCATTTCATGGGCTGTAACGAATTTACAGTTTCTTAAAGCCGATATGATCTCAGGGTACATAGGGCAGGTTTTTATGTCGTTCGGCGAGGTAATAACAGTCCCATTGATGTTCTTCCTTACAGGTTTTGTTATCCCTCTCTTTATAAACCGCTCAACAAAAAAAGTAAGCGTTTTTTCCGCCGCCATCGGTCAGTATATAGCAATCAGGCGCGACGTGTTTAACGCTATCGGCGGATGCGAGACATTCAAGAAAAAAACCAGCGAGGATGTTTATATGTCCCGCTATGTCAAGAGAATGGGGTATTCAACGCGTTTTCTAAATATCTGTGAGCATGTAAAATGCAGAATGTACAACGGCTACCACGGCGCGATTGAAGGCATCGGAAAAAATATATTTGATTTTCTCGGAAAAAATACTCTAATAATTTTTCTTATTGGCATTGCGGTTACATTCTTTCTATTCTTCCCCTTTCCTTTGCTTATCGGCGCTATTATTAATCGCAGTCCATGGTTATTACATATTTTATTTGTAAACATTTTATACACATTAACGTGGCTTTTTATGTTTCTCGGTCAGCGGCTGAACGGGTGGTACTGTCTTCTGTGGCCGTTGATGTTTTTAAATTTGTTGTATATGGCGGCATGGTCATGGTTCAGAACAATAACAGGCAAAGGATTTACATGGAAGGACAGAAAGGTTAGCTGATGCCTTATAAACACGGACGCCCGGTTATCGACCTTTCATGCTGGTTCAGAATTGCTTCCGCATGGGGTTTCTATCTTACCATTCCAATCGCTTTTTTATATACTTTTTTGAATTTCTTTACCAGATACAAGAATCGTTTTAGGTTATACGACATTAAGAAAGCCGTTACCGTATCCAATCATACCACCTTTTTTGATCCTGTTAAAATTGCCGCTCTTGTGCTGCCCGGTCTTATCTACCAAACTCTGCTTGAAGCCACTGTTGAATTTCCTGTATTGGGAACTTACACAAGAATTTTAGGCGGCGTTCCTGTTCCCAGAGGTATTTCCGGCTACCGTAAAATACTTGAAATTTGCGAACGAGCCTTTAAGTACCGTAAGTTTTTGCATTTCTATCCAGAGGGCGAGTGTTTCCTTTACAACCAGCAAATAAAAGAATTTAAAACAGGCGCTTTTATTATCGCCGCCGAACTGGATATTCCTGTGCTGCCGCTTGTTACTGTTTTTTCGCAAGGACCTTTTCGTCCGTGGTCGTTTTGGGGACGTTCTCTGCCAAATGAAACGCTTGTAGTCCTTGAGCCTGTATACCCTTCGCAATATGTCAGGCGTGATGAAAAAGGAGAGCTTGTTTCCGATTCTGTAAGGGAATTTGCCGAAGCTGTGCGCCAAAAAATGCAGGCGGAGATTGACAGGAGAGGCGGCTCATCCGCTTTTTTCAGAGGTAGAATGAATCGCATCAAAGGCTTAAACGATTAGCTTTTAAGTTTTTCTTCCAACCGTTCTTTCCGCTTTTCAAACTCGCTTCTCCTAAAAACTCCCGCCTCTTCAAGCTCCAATCCCATGTTTACATACTCAAGCGCCTCTTCAATGCTTTTCAGCCTTCTTTCGCTGTCAATTGCCAATGCTCTGAGAGCCTGCGATTTTACATTTTGCGGAAATTCCCCGTTTGCGATTTTCAGCAGCCTTTTTCGCCCTTCCTCAAAATTGCTTTTTCGCATCTGATCGACGGCATACACAAAAGCCGCATAAGGATAATTTTTATCGGCGGCAAGGCGTAAAAGCCTGTCTCCTGTTATCCGCAAATTATCGAATTGCGCGCCACTTTTTAATTGTTCAGTCGTTCGCAAAAAACCGCGCCAGTATAGAGCAAGCCTTTCAAGATCATAATGGATTTCACAGTCAACAGGGTCAAAGGCTATAGAAATCATCGCCGCCAGTATCGAAGACAGACCTGTTATGTCGGCGCAATTGTGATCGCAGATACTTATTAGACGTTCAGTTTCGCCTGTTCTTAAAAACTCAAACCAAATTTCCGGCGCGAGAGAGCCGGGCGTGTCTCCGCTTCTGTCGATGCCGAGAATCCTCGTTTCAATAGAGGCTTGAGAGCAGTCATTTATAACGTTTTTCCAAAGCCGCCTTGCGGGATGAAGCAGATCCGCGTGACGATATACAGGCGGTTTTATCCTGTTCATGAGACACCGCGTTTTTAGAATTTGCGAATCAAAACATTTTCCGTTATAACTTACTATTACCGACCGTTCATTTTCAAATTCCTTCAACGCGGCTTCCAAAAAATCATTTTCTCCCGGATAATCAAGGAGCAGATACTGCGTTACGTGAAATTTACCGCCGGATACCGCCCGTCCGAAAGCCGCCAGAAACGCCAAAGTTCCAGCTCCTCCCGAAAGACCTGTTGTTTCCAAATCGAAAAAAAGAAAATCTTCAGGCGCGGGCAGGCTTCGCCCCGCTAAATCTGGAACAAGAATCGCAAGCGGCTGGGGCAGTTCCGCCCGCGTATTAAAAGGCGCGTTTACGCTAATTTCACGCCTTAAAACCTTATAACCGCATGTTTCCCAGCCATTTTCAGTCAAAATCGAATAGTCGTCAGTTTCTTGCTCTTTGACGCGCGGTTTTTCGTTTTTTTTAAGCTCCTGTATTCTTTTCAGCCTGTCCCGCAGATTCGCCACTTTCCCCTCTCGTAGATAATCTAAGAAGATTATACCACTTTAGTATATAATAACTACAATGCCGCTTGGGAAAAAATTTTTTAATCAGCCGACTGTCGAACTGGCAAAATCACTGCTTGGTAAATACTTATGCCTTGGTAATTTGAAGGGAATGATTGTCGAAACGGAAGCCTACCTGTACCGTGACGATCCCGGCTGTCACGCAAGCCGCGGACTAACAAAACGCAACGCGCCGATGTTCTGTCCCGCAGGACGCGCCTATGTTTACTTTATTTATGGAATGTACCACTGCCTGAACATTGTCAGCGGAAAAGAAGGCGAAGGAGAGGCTGTGCTTATCCGCGCCCTTGAACCTGTGCAGGGAATTCCGCTCATGCAAAAAAGACGCAAAACAAAAAGAATTGAAAACCTCTGCAACGGACCGGGAAAATTGACGCAGGCTTTCGGCATAACCCGGAAACACAACAATTTATGTCTGCTAGAAGAAAATTTTTGCATCCGTAGCAGTCGCAAAAAACCGGAAATTTGTACAAGCAGGCGGATTGGTCTTTCCGCCGGAAAAGAATTGGAACTGCGTTTTTTTATAAAGGGAAACAGATTTGTTTCAAAGAGTCCGTACCATTAATCCGCTCCTCGCGTCAGAGACGCGGCTATTTTAGGAAAATAAAAAGTATTATTTCCCCTGTTGAACAGTTTAAAATTGCCGCCGTCATCCCACCAAAAACATTTTACTCCCTTGCTTTTCGCGTAACTAACGTAATACTCCGCCCATTCCGCTCTTGCTTCTTCATTCTTTCTATCTATAGCGCCAAACTCTCCCATGATAACGGGAATGCCTATTTTTATAAATAAATCATAAGCGCGGTTTATTCTTTCGGTAATAGGTGAAGTATCCATAGGATTGTATTTGCTCCATGTGTTTACGGCGCTGTTCCCATTCATAGCAAAATCATAAGGCTCATACGCGTGAATAGAAATGATAATTTTGTTTTTTTCATTCGCGTCATCTGCCGGAATTACTAAATCGTTCATCGCGACCGCCGTAGCCGATGCCGCGTAAGTTGGAACCATCAGGATTCGTTTTTCGTTGTTGCCTCCGCTTGCCCTTACCGTATTTACAAAGAGCTGATTCAAAATGTTTACATTATTTCTCTCTTCAATTGTTCCGCCGTTCCATTCGGCGGCGCTGCCCTTTGTTCTTGGTTCATTTAACCCCTCAAAAATGAGTTTTTCATCGTAATTTTTGAAATTCTCGGCAATCTGCGTCCATATTCTTTGCAAAGCTTTTTTCGACTCTTCCATATCCTTATTTAAAAACTTGAATATTCCCTCATCGTGATGCGTATTTAGAATAATATACATATCATTATCAACCGCGTAATCAACAACTTGTTTAACTCGTTTCATCCAATCTTTACGAATATTGTAATTTTTATCGGCACACTTCGCCCAGGAGACGGGAATTCTTATCGCATTAAAACCATTTCTTTTAATCGCGGTAAAATTCGCTTTTGAGGCGACAGGATTGCCCCACGCCGTCTCCATTGATGAAACCATAGGCATACCGCCCAGCCATGTTAAATCGCTTGCGTCCAGCGTATTGCCTAAATTCCAGCCGACTTTGATATTTGCGGCTAATTCCACTGCGGAAAGATCATTGAACGGTTTAGGAAAATCATGTTCAGGTTCTGAAACCGACTTACAGCATGTAAAAAACAGGCTAAAAACAAGAACCGCAGCCGCTATTGCGTTAAAATCGCGCTTTTTTTTCATTTTTTCACTCCCTATCAAATTGGCTATTTTTCTACCATCGCCCGTAAAAATTCCGCCGCCGCCTCTTTGTTTCCTTCCCGCCCCACACAGGAGGGGCAGCCATCCCTGCACGGACAGCGGTTAATAGCTTCAAGAATTGCGCGTAACAGCGGCTCTATTCGGCGCGCGAGGCTTTCCGTCAAACCCGTGCCGCCGGGGTATTTATCGTAAATGTAAAGGGCGGGAACGCTAAAATGCGGGTCTTTTACGCGCTCGGCTATTCCCAGATCGCGCGGATCGCATAACAGGAACACCGGCGCGATGTTGCGGATCAGAGTCCCCGCGCCGGAAAGCGCTTCTCCCACGCGCTGTTCGTCAAACTCCGCCAATACTTTGCCGCCCGCGCTTTCCGGCGCGAAGAGCAGGGAAAGGCATCGCGTCTGCATTTCCTCTTCAGGCAAAATCACGTCTCCAAAACCGATATTCTCATGGGTGCGGAACTTCAGTTTTTTGAACTTGGTCACCTGTGAGCGGACAAGAACGTCTCCCAGAACGAGATCAAGCGACTGCCCCACTCCCCGCTTTTCATCTTCAGTTAAAACTTTAATATCGGTCTTTACAAGACCGTCCGTAAAATAGTTAACATCGGCTTCGCGCACATGGCACTTTTTGTTTTCAATATCAAGGTCTTCAACCATGTACTGTCTGCCGCGGTGAATGTAAACAGCGTTTACAAAGATCATTTCTTTCGCGCTTGGTCTGTCCATTTCGCCTATCACCGCGTTTCTGCCGTCCGTTAGGTCAATTATCACAATATTATCCGCGCCCGCGCTTCGAAGACTCACTCCCTCTGCGGGATACGAGCGATCCGCCCAGTGCCACTTTCCTCCCGTGCGGCGCACAATTCCCGCTTCTTCCACATACTCAAGCGCGTCCTGCGCCTTATCTCCGTAAATCCCTGCGTTATCCGCAATTTCTTCATCTGTGAACGGCAGTTCAAAGCACGCGCATTTTACATGATCGGTTAAAATGTAGGGATTGTCCGGGTCTATGCGGGCTTCCTCCGCGCTTTTGCGGAAAAACCAGTCCGGGTAGCTCATAATAAACTGATCGATAGGAGAGACGCTGGCGATAAACACCGAAACGGAAGTTCCGCCTCTGCGCCCAGCCCTGCCCGACTGCTGCCAGAAACTATTAAATGAGCCGGGAAAGCCCGCGACAACCGAAGCGTCAAGACCGCCGATGTCTATGCCCAACTCAAGCGCGTTTGTTGAAACTACACCCTGAATTGAGCCTTCGCGCAGTCCTTTTTCAATTTCGCGCCTTTCGTTGGGCAGAAAACCGCCCCGGTACGCCTCGACCCGTATCCGTGAATTGTCGGTGTAGATATTAGCCAAATCCTCGTTCACGTAGGAAGCGGCAACTTCTGTCTTTATGCGGGAATGCGCGAAAAGTATTGTTTTTACTCCCGCCTTGAGCAGGGCAACCATCCACCGCCGGCTTTCACTCACCACGGAGCGGCGTATCCCCTGCACCGCGTCAACCAGAGGCGGGTTGTAGAGGATGATGCGTTTTTCGCCGCGCGGAGAGCCGTTTTTGTCTACCAGTTCCACATCCTGCCCAATGATAGCTTTCGCAAGCTCCGCCGGGTTGGCAATAGTCGCCGAACACAGGATAAACTGAGGGTTCGCGCCGTAAAAAGCCGCCACCCGCCTCAGACGGCGGAGCACATTGGCGACATGACTGCCGAAAACGCCCCTGTAGGCGTGCGCTTCGTCAACTACGATGAATTTCAAGTTGGAAAAGAACTTGATCCACTTGGGATGATTGGGGAGAATGCCGGCATGGAGCATATCCGGGTTGGAAATGATGATCCTGCCCGAATCCCGCGCCGAAATCCTCAAACTTTCAGGCGTATCCCCGTCATAAGTTGCTATTTTCAGATTTAGCCCTTCATCGCCGCCTGAAATCTCGTTTAATTCCGATTGCTGGTCCTGAGAAAGCGCTTTTGTGGGGAAAAGATACAGGCAACGGGCGCTTTCATCGTTCAAAAGCGTGTGAAGGCAGGGCAAATTATAGCAAAGTGTCTTTCCTGAAGCCGTCGGAGTAACAACAACCACGTTTTTCCCTGTTTTTGCGAGCTTCCAGACCTCAGCCTGATGCGTATAAAGCTGATTTATCCCTCTTTTCCTCAAAACATTGGCAATTCTGCCGTCCAAATCCTGCGGAAAGGGAGCGAAAATGCCCTCCTGCGCCGGCAAAAGCCGGTTCACCACGATGTTAGGCGCGAATTCTGGACTGTCAAGAAGCGTTTCAAGGTTCTCACGGACGTTCATACAGCACATTTTACACCTCAATTCAAAAACATTAAATACAATTTTTACAATATTTTATTATATCCCCTCGACAAAAAATAAAAAAAAGTCTACAATAAAAGTAGTTATGGGAAAAAAATTGCAGGAGGAACGATATGTCTGAAGTCTTGTCCATTGTTTTGGGAGGAGGCAAGGGGACACGTTTGTTTCCGCTGACACAATTCCGTTCAAAACCGGCGGTTCCCTTCGGCGGGAAGTACCGGCTGGTCGATATTCCCATTTCCAACTGTATAAACGCGAATTTAAGGCAAATTTACATCGTTACCCAGTTCAATTCGGCTTCCCTACACCTTCACATCGGACAGACCTATGTTTTCGACCCCTTCTCCAACGGCTTCGTTGAAATTCTTGCCGCCGAACAAACCCTTGAACATTCAGGATGGTACGAAGGCACTGCCGATGCCGTCCGCAAAAACTTTCCCCACTTCAGAACGCAAAATCCCTCGTATTACATCATCCTTTCCGGCGACCAACTCTACCGCATGGACCTGCAGGAACTTCTTAAAAAGCACATCGATTCGGGTGCCTCCATCTCCATCGCCTGTACCGGAGTTAATCGTGAAAGCGCCGGCGGCCTTGGTATACTTAAAGTCGATAAAAATAATCAGATTACCGAATTTTTGGAAAAACCCGGTCCAACAAAAGACATTTCCGATTACAAAGCGCCGTCCCAGCTTTTAACGGAGAAAAACAAAGATGACTGCTATCTCGCCTCGATGGGTATCTATGTTTTTAATTCCAAAGCTATGGAAGACTGCCTTGCCAATGAGTTTACAGATTTCGGAAAAGAGATAATTCCCGCCGCAATCAGCAAGCTGAAGGTGAACGCCTATCTTTTTGACGGTTACTGGGAAGATATAGGAACTATCAGAAATTTTTACGACACCAACCTTGAACTGACTTCGGTAAGACCCAATTTCGACTTTTATGACGAGCAGAGACCGATCTATACCCACATGCGAAACCTTCCGCCTTCAAAAATGAACTTTTCCAACATGAACCAGTCAATCGCGGCGGAAGGCTGTATCATAACCAACGCCAATGTTACCAGTTCAATAGTCGGCATCCGCACCATAATTGAAACCGGCTCAAGTTTGAACGGAGTTGTCTGCATGGGCGCAGACTACTACGAGACTGAAAAACAAAAAGCGCAAAACGCCGAAGCGAGAATTCCCAATGTCGGAATTGGACGCGGGGCAATTATCAAAGGCGCGATTATAGACAAAAACGTATGTATCGGCGAAGGCTGCCGTATCGGAGTAGATGATATTAAGCGTACGGACGGCAACTACGGTCATTACTACATCGTGGACGGAATTATCGTTATTCCAAAAAACACCATCCTGTATCCGGGGACTGTTATCTAATTGTTCCGGTTCATCGCGGCGGGCTTTTTAGTACTTTTACTTTTAACCTGTACAAAGGACAATTCCGCGCGAAAAAACACCGAAGACGCGAACCCTGCCGCCGCGGAGTCGGATTTCTCCGTTCATTTATCAAATGTTTTGGCTAACGCTCAATTACCGCAAAGCGTCTGTGAAAAAATAAAGGACACTATCGCCGAAGACCCCGCGTTTCTTCTTGAACTTTTTTCTATTCTGCAGACAGACCCGTATCTATGGGTTCTGGTAGACAAGGAACATCCACTGAACGAAAATTATGAACCGGATGATCTTGTTGAATTGAAAAACGGCTCTTACAGGGTGAACAGGACGGGATTATTTGTCCGAAGAGCCGCAGCCGCATCTCTTGAAGAAATGTCTGCCGCGGCGAGGAAAGAGGGGCTTACCCTGTTGGCATCGTCGGCTTACCGTACATACGGCTATCAGGTTGAAGTTTACGCGCGCAATGTCCGCGAAATGGGACAGGAAGCGGCGGACAGGGAATCGGCGCGTCCCGGTAACAGCCAGCACCAGTTAGGTCTTGTGATAGACTTCGGCTCCATTACCGATGCTTTCGCCCAAACAGCCGAGGGACGCTGGTTAGCGGCTAACGCTTCACGCTTCGGCTGGTCGCTCTCGTACCCCGAAGGTTACGAAGATGTAACCGGTTACCGCTGGGAATGCTGGCATTACCGCTATGTAGGCGCGGAACTTGCGCAGTTTATTGACTCTTATTTCGACGGTATTCAGCAGTACGCGCTTCGCTTTATTCATGAGTATAAATCGCTGCCCGATTGACAGCCCTTTAATATTTATCAGCGGATAGATTATCTGTGAACCCTATTTACTGTAGTTCGCCGTTATCTGCGCACTTGCGCCGGTTAAGGTTATAGTAGTTGTCAGAGCAGAAGGAGTATCAGCGGAACCGCCTGTTACAGTCCAGCCGCCAAATACATAACCGCTTGGAGGCGCGCTTGCCGTTACGGTAATGGGATTGCTTCGGTAGTATTTACCTGTCCAACCATTGTTCACAGTTACGGTGTTAACTTTTATTGACGCTCCTGATACGCCTGTTGAAGATACTGTAACATCGCACAGATTACTGCCGGAAATGCCGATATTGGCAATGCCTGAATAGCCGCCAAAATATTTAGGCAAATAATTGTCAACCATCGCGCTTCTTATGCTATTCAGATATTTTCTGGCATCATCTACTTTATTTTGAAAAACCGTATCCCATGGACGCCCCCATCTGGAAAAATAAGTACCGGGCGTACTAGTACTGCCCATTAGGGGTCTGTATGTATTCGTATATTTATTCAACAGGGGGTCGAAAGAATTGGGGTGAAAGTTTACATTGTATAAGTCCATCATGGTATTTACAAACTTTCTGCAAAAATCCTGATTTGCTAATAACGCTTTGAATAATTTGTTAATATCATTACCACTATCGCTTCCGTTCAGAATTTCATCAAAGGCATCTACACCTGATTGTCCGGTAAGTCCGCCGCCGTTATAAATCCCTAAGGCAAATTCGGTATCGAACATCTGGTAACGCCATTTTGTGTCGCCGTATTTGTTGCCCGGCTCTACACTGCGCGTCCTCCATAAGCGGAAATTATTGTGCGGCCAGTCCTCATTGTAGATGTATATTTCCGCCGCCCAGTAATCAATAAAGTTGTCAATGTCAAAAAGAGCGCAAAACGCGTTGTAGTTTGTCGAATTGGACATATCGCTGTTTCCCATATTCATCATTTGCCAATACAATGATTCATCCGCTGCAGTGCCGTCATCCAATTCATAATTGTCGTAAGAAATAACATTTTCTTTTTTAACGCCGTATTTATATTCGGTGTGATTATCGCTGTACCTCTCCTGCATGTTATAAGGACCCCAATATTCCCCGTTCAGGTACACGACACAGGGCACTGACGCTTGTGTAGAAAAACTGCGATCGCTTAACAGTTCCTGTAAAAATACATCGTAAAACTTTGTATAATCACCGTCATTCGCGCCGTTTCTCAGCATAAAACCTTTAAATTTTCCGACAGGCGTTTTTCCGTCCGCCTTGACCGCGCCTGGTATCAGATTGTAATTAGTCAGATTGTTTATACCGTATTGTTCCTTAAAGTACACGGAAAAACTTTTTTGACCCGCAGCCCTCGACCATCCGCCCCGCACGCGGATACCCACTCCGGTGGAGGTGGAGAGCGGTACACTTCTGTTGCTTGCGTTCCCTTCGAAAATCTCTAAAAACGCCTCGCGTTCCCAGTCCTGTCCCTTTATGTTGAAATTATAATTAGGCCACCTATTACTCGATGCTCCCCTAACCATGATGCCGTAATTTTGATCGACAAGATTATAAGGATCTGAAACCAGTGAAATAACGCGGTTGCTTCCGTAATTATTTAGATTATTACCGATAAAATATGTTTTTGTTAAAACACTGCTTTGTTTACCGCCTGCAACCGCTATCGCGCGAATCACCGTGGCTTTTGGCACTTGGGCGGCAGTTGGAGTATAAACGCCTGGCACACTTCCGCGAGGATCATTGGGTTCCATATACATCTGTGTACTATTTGCGTTTGTCGCTAAAACATTCGCCTCTCCATTTCGGTTCTTTACAGTAATGGGAGAACTGTATCTAAACACATAACCATTGCCAACTTTCGCAGGCGAAGGAATACTTCCGTCTGTTGAGTAGTAGATGGCGCTTCCCACAGGCGCTGTTATTGAAAGGCTGAATTGCTGAGGATAAAGCCCGCTGTTATGAGAAAATTTTAGACCTCTTGACACGCCTGAATTGGGGTTATTGTAATCATCATCCTGTTTATCGGTATTTTCAGGATCTTCACAGGCAGCGAATAAACAGAAAGCAAGCAGTAAAGAGCAAGCGATTATGTTAAGTGAAATTGGTTTTACGTTCATGTTACTCTCCTAAAATTGCGGAGTCCATACGCCTGCGCTTGTTGATCGGGGACGGAATTTGGCAATATCATCGTCAGATACAGAGCTGTATTGAACGGATGAAAAATCGGCTAAAGTATTATCGGAAACCGTAAGGCTTACCCGCCGGAAAGATTTTTGCTTGGAGATAGTTTTGTTTCCCCCGGAAGAGGCATTAACCGCAGTCAGATCGGCAGCGCCTTTTGCGGCAGTAACCGAATCTGTACCAGATGTATTAATGGCGCTGACCAGATCGATACAAGCCGCGTTACCCCAAGGATTTGCCACAGCAAGATCTGTCTGATTGGACATAAGGGCAACCTTGTAGCTTCTGTTGCTCATTAAAAAGGTTGCCGAAGTCACATCCGCCGTTGTGGTAGTCAAGTTTAATTTTCCGTTTGCTGTGCTATCTGCTATTGTCGTAGCATCAACAACTTGCGGACCGAGAATTAAATAAGAGTTTTTTGCGGAGATACTTCCAGTCAAATTAATTTTATGCCATACATCTTTTTCTGTAGGCGCATTGGCATTGCTTGAATTACCATTAGCCCAATGTACGGAATAAGCGCTCAAATTTATGGTCTCATTGGTATTATTGTATAATTCTATAAAGCTATGCGTGGGAGCGGAATCATTGTTCGCGTGCATTCCAAATACCTGTAATATCATCAACTGGGAACTTCCTTCCCCGATTACCGGCGGCGCAAATGGATTCCATGTACCCGCGCTTGAGTTTCGCGGTCTGCGGGCTTCGAGCATTTCATTGCTCATTGCGCCGTTTCCTGATAAAGCGTACCGCGCCGCGATAAAATCTGTCGAATTATCATCATAATCTATAAGGTCTGCACGGCGGACAGCTTCAGACGCGGAATTCCGCGCGGGCGCTTTCTCGAAACCGAAAATTAAATCTTGACCTTGATATTCATTTGCCGCGCCGACCATATCAATGTAACCCTTGATTGGTTTCCCGCTATTGGCTGTAAATGGATTCTGTACAGTAATATTCTCGGTACTCTGTATGAGCGCGACCTTAAAAGCCCTGTTGCTTAAAGTGAAAGTATCACTGTTAATGTCGCCTGAATTTTCGGGTATCTGATAACGGGCGTTTGCGCTTTGTTTGGGACCCAACACAAGAAATGAACCTTTGGCGGGTATTGTCTTCCCGTTCAAAGAAATTCTTTTCCACGCGCCGTCTTTGTTTGCTGTGTTTTGCCCGCTGTCAACTGTAGTTCCATCGGCATAGTACAAACCGATTCCGTCCAGTTTCAAAGCGTTATTTGTAACGTTGTACAATTCCACGAAAGAATGGCTTACGCCTGCGGCATCACTTGATGAACCATAAGCCTGTAGAATTATAACTTTTCCATGAAGACTTTCAGGTTTTTCAGGATCAGGTTCATTACTGTGGTCTTCGATACATCCAATTATAAATAAACCGGAAAAAAGAACAGTAAAAATTAACATCAACATAAGTTTGAATTTTTTCATGTCGCTCTCCTAATTCAAAAAATAAAAACGCCAACGACGCTTAAAAGGCGAAATCCACGCGTAACAACGCCGGAAACAAGAGAAATAATTTTTTTATGTGATTTTTTACAAAATGTAAGAATACTATTGGGGGGGGGGGGGGGGGGGTAGTAAAAAAAAATTAAATAATCTTATAATTATCTTGTTTTTTTATTTATTTTCCTCCCCTTTTTTTATCATATCATTTA
>JAISSH010000006.1 GCA_031273265.1 Treponema sp. | reverse complement strand
GCTGTCCCCTGAATCTACCGCCATGCTTTTGCCGGAAAAATCCACCATTACGCCGTGTTCTTCCGAGTAAAAAATTTGTATCAATGTGTTTTCGCCTAACACCAGGCGCGTTTTTAAATCTTTAAAAGTGATGGCGGTTTCGGATACTTCGATTGTGCGTATTGTATCGCCGTTGTAAACCGTGGATTCCTGCCTTAATCTGTCCCACGCGAGGCGTTCCAGAAATTTTCTCTGCACTGTCCGTTTTTTATAGGTAATTGTCCCGATGGGTTCTTCATTCAGCTTGGACATAGTGCGATCGTATTCATTCCAGAATGCCGCGCCCGAAAGGAAAAACCCGGCAATGCAAAAAAGAATGACCGCCGCGTCAATCAGCCTGGAACTTGTACTTTTTTTCTTTTGCATTTGTATCTACCTTGCCAAGATTCGGCGGCGCAATATCAAGGAGTTTTCTGACTTCCGCAAGCGTCTTGGGGCCTTTTTCAGTATTAATAATATTAACCACTGCGAATATCCTTACCGGGTTTTTCTTGCCCTTTACGCTTACCGGCGGCATCTCTTCCGTTATAAATTTATTATGGACAAGATTCCATGTATCTTCCGTAATCAATATGTCGGTGCCGAGCGGTTTGTTAAGAGCCTCGACGCGGCTTGCAAGATTCACAGGATCGCCGATAACCGTGTACTCCATTCGCTTTTCCGAACCGAGCTGTCCTGCTGTAACAATTCCTGTGTTAATGCCGCAGCCGATGCGTATTTCAGGATTGCCCGGATCATTTTTTTGCCGCTGTTTGTTAAGTTTGTACAATGCGGCGCGCATAATCAGCGCCGCTTTGACGCAGTTGAAAGCGTCCGCCGCCGCACTGCCGGCCGTAGACGCAGTGCCCCAGTGCGCCATTACAGCGTCGCCGATAAATTTATCAACAACGCCGCCTGTTTTTTCCACGCAGTCAACCATGTGGGAAAAATATTCGTTAAGCCACGCGACAATTTTGTTCGGCGCTTCATTTCCGTAAGACTTGGTAAAGTTTTCGGACTTTTCCGTAAAGCCGCGAATGTCGGAAAAGAATATAGTCGCGTGTTTTGGAAGCCCGCCCGGTTTTATTTCGCCCCTCATTGCGCGAAGGGCAATTCCCCTGTTCGTGAAACGCCCGAAAATATTCAGCGCGCCTGTCATTTTGCTGAAACTTTCCGTAAGCAGGCCAATTTCGTCCTTTGTTTCCGGCTCAAGGCGCGTTTCAAAGTTTCCGCTTTCTATCTGCAGTGCGGCTCCGGCAAGAGCGCGGACAGGGCCGCTTATTTTTTTGGAGAAGAACCAGATAAACAAAATTGCGGCAAACAGCACGGCGGCTGTTAAATATATATTTTGAAATGTTATGCTTCTTACCGCTTCAAAAACTACCGAATACGGAATTGTTGTAATCGCGACAGAGTCTGTTCCCGCGATTGGGTAGTACGCGCCAAAAAAAGATTCATCGCCGTCTTTATACGAAATTTGCCGCCCTGTTAAACCGCCTTCACTCCGCATTTGTACAAAAATCGGCAGTGAGGAAAAATTTACGCCGCTTAAAACAACATCGTTATCGGGGTGCAGAAGAACATCGCCCTCAAGGTTTACAATAAAACTTGTGTTTGTTCCTATGCCGAAGGATTCCGAAAGATCATCCGGCATAAAAAGAACCTTTACGGTTTCGTTTTCCGCCCTTAAAAAGACCGCGCTGATAAGCGAAAGCTTGAAAGACGGAGAAGCGTTGAAAAGCTTCAGCCTGCCCAGCTCTGCCGCTTCGTTAGCTGAAGCAAAATACGCTTTTACGGCGCTTTCGCTGATATTGTTCGCGAGAAGAAAATTTTCGTTGGGAATAAAAACGCTGTTTGTTCCGGTTAAGTCTTGAATCGCCGCGATGTTTTTGTTGTAGCCGAAAAAATTACGCTCGGCCTCCGGATCGCGCCCGTTTTTGGAAAGGCGTCCGGTCGTTATAAGAAAAATATCCACGGCCGCGTGAATTGCCTGGAAAGAGCCTTCTGCGTGTGAACCGGAACGGCGATTAATGGTAAAGTTGTTGTATTCCGCCGTGCGCCTGACATCCTGAGTGCTTAAAAATGACACAAGGGCGATTACCGCGCTCAACGAAACAATGAGCAAAACAGAAATAATGATGATTAGTTTCGCGCCTATTGGGAATTTTACGCGGGTTCTAGCCTGAACTTCTTCCATTGCAAGATTTTGTAATAAAATTAAAATCGTGTCAAGCAGGCGTATTGCCTAACAGAGGGCTTCCCTTTCAATTCAAATTTGTTCTATAATATTCCCATGCAGGTGTTGACTGTTTCACATTTACACAAACGCTTTAATCTTGAGGCGGGTTTCTTTGCCCGCTTCGGGCGTTTTGTCAACGCGGTAAACGATATTTCCTTTTCAATCGGTAAAAATGAATCTTACGGTCTTGTAGGCGAATCCGGCTGCGGGAAAACCACCACCGCGCGTATGCTGGTGCGTATGTACGAAGCGGACTCAGGGGAGATTCTGTTTCATCATGGAGAGGCGGCGGCAGATAACGCTGTTGCCGTTGCCTCTTTGCAAAAAGAGGAACTGCGGCAGTACCGCGAGAAGGTGCGTTATGTGTTTCAGGACCCGGCACGTTCTCTCAACCCGCGCATGAGCGTGTACGAGGTTTTGGTTTCAGGCTGCCGCCGTCCGTTAAGAAGGCTCGGCGTCAGTGAAAAGGAACTGCGCGAAAAAGCCGCCGCCATTTTGGAAGAGGTGGGTCTTCAAGCCGCCGATTTGGAAAAACGGCCTTCGGAATTCTCAGGCGGCCAGCGCCAGAGAATTTCCATCGCGCGCGCGCTTTTAATGGAGCCTGAACTTTTAATCTGCGACGAGGTTGTCTCCGCGCTGGACGTTTCCATTCAGGGGCAGATTCTCAACCTGTTACTCGACATCCGCGAAAAAAGGGATATGTCGTTCCTGTTCATCGCGCACGATTTAAAAGTAGCGTGCTATTTCTGCGACCGTATCGGCGTAATGTATCGCGGAGAACTGATGGAAGAAGCTCCCGCGGCGGAGCTTTACAAAGAGGGACTTCATCCCTACACCCAGCTTTTGTTTTCTTCCGCGGCTGGGATTAATGAAGGGGGGAAGTCTCCCCCCTCGCTGCAGCCCGCCTACGGCGGTCTTCCGCTCCCCCCCTCTAAAGGGACCCCCTCTACAGGGGCAAGCGCCGCGGCATCTTGCTCTTTCGCGCCAAGGTGTCCGCAGGCGGCGGAGTGCTGTTTCCGCGAACATCCGGCGTTATGTGAAATAGGCGCGGGACATTCAATCCGTTGTTTTAACTTTAAAAAGTAATTTTTACCTCTCCTGAACAAAAACCGCTTCTCCGCGCGGAATATTCACGGATTTTAACGCCAGTTTGACATCTTCGTTAGGTGAAACATCTTTTTGCAGAGACACTTGAGTTTCCAGAGCAAGAGAGGGAATTATCACCGCCCAGCGGTTTATTTTTTTATCAAGGGCGACAGCGTCCCACACCGAATCTTTTTTGCCGGAAAGATAAACCATTGTCCAGTGATTGTTGGAAGCCCGCTCCGCCTGAACAGCGGCAACCGCCGCCGCCTCGCTGAAACCAAGCCGCGCCGAAACTTCGTCTGTAGAAAGGGTCTTCTCTCCGCGCAGAAAAGCGCGAATCTGCATATGAGACAGAAGATCGGTATAACGGCGCAGTGGGCTTGTAACCTGCGAATAGGTATCAAGACCAAGCCCGTAATGCCGCCCCGGTCTTGTTGAAAGAATGCGCGGTCTCATACAGCGGCGCAACTGCCACGAGCCGGCAAGTCCGCCGGGAATTTTGCCCTGTATTTCCACTTCCTGGCTTATGTAAGGAAAAACAAGTCCGTTTCCGGCAGCCCAGTTTCCCGCGCCTTCGCCCGCGATGATCATGCACTCCCTCACAAGAGAAACAGAGCGGTACTGCACAACCGGCTCTATTTTTACCTCTCCGTTTTCAATACTGATGTGGGTATCCGGCAGTTCGATATTCACCGCGCCAAGAATGGAGCGGCGTTTTAAATTACGCATCGCCAATTCATAAAGAGCGCGTAACGCAGCCGCGTCCGTTGTACCGGCGGAATCCATCTCCTTGTCGGCGTCTTCATAAGTTACGCGCCTAATTTTCACAACCGACGGAAAAATATCCGTATCGATTATTTCGCCGCCCGCGTCGAGTGTCATTTTAAAAGTCAGTGCCGGTGATTTTTCACCTAACCCCAAAGCGAAAAGCGGAAGCGCATCGTCGGCTAACATACGGATTGTGTCTTCGGGAAGGTAGAGGGTCGCTCCCCTGTCGCGGGCTTCCCTCTCCGCGGGACTTTCGGGAGTAATGGAAGACGCGGGATCGGCGACATGAACATACAGAACGCTCTTGCCCGCTTCGGCGGTTTCAATAGAGACAGCGTCGTCGGGATCATGACTCCATGGGCTGTCAATGGCGAATGACGCAAGATGACAGAGATCGCGCCTTTCTTCGGGCGGAGGCGCGTCCGGGCAAATGTTTGTGCGGTTCAGCGACAAGCCGAAGCGGGCAGGATAGGGATTAACTTCCGCAGTCCAGAAACCGGTTTTAAGGAGAAGGGCGTGCGCTTCTTCGGGAGTTTCGCCAAGACCAAGTTCCTTCATGGTGCGGCTCTTTACGGATTTACCGTAGGCAAGCGCTTCAACATCCTGCATAAAACGCGCGTCATCGGCGGACATGCGGTTATCAGCCGGTTTTTTCAAACAGGCTTTTAACCGCTCCAAAAACTGAACGCGCTCTCCTGTCTCACGCTGTTTCTCCGTGCGCTTTGCCTCTACAGCGTTTACTTCGTCCTTGCCTCGCGGCGTAATTGCATCGATATTCCCGGAAAAATAAAGACCGTCCCGCAGAAGACAATACGCGGCATAAGCCGAAGACGGCGTGTATTCGTTAAAAACAAGAGCGGCTAAATCTTTCAGAGACACTGGCGCGCCTTCATCAGAAAGCAGTTCCCATGCTTCACGCAGCGCCGTCTCGGAAGCGCCGCTGCCTTCAATCCCGCCAAGTTCCTTCACCGGTCCCCTGTGGATCAACTCGACATCTTTCTCACGAACCTTGACCTGTCCGCCGTCCGCAAGAGATATGGTAATTTTTCCGTCGCTAATATCTTTTACAAGCGCCGGTTTGTTCTTGTACACAACCAGCGCGTTTTCATCGATCATTTTTAAATTATAGTTAATTATTTGAAAAATAGGGAGTAGGGAATGAGTATTGCCGCATAAAACATTGCGTATTATATTACGCTAAAATTCTAAACAATAATCTTTAGTCCCTATTTCTCTTTCCCCGCTCCCCACTCCCTAAATCGCTTCGACGTACAGGCACTCGCGCAGTTCATTCGCATGACTGCTGATTTTTTTCAACGCCCGCATTTCAATCTGACGGACGGTTTCGGGGGAAATATCAAATTTATCTCCGATTTCCCTTAACGTGTGGCGTTCACAGCCGTTCAATTGATAGCGATAAGTCAAGATACCCTTTTCCCTGGGTTTTAATTTATTCAAAATACGCATAGTGCCGTCGCGTGAAGCCTGCTTCATCAGATTCCGTTCAGGACTGTAGGTATAGTCCTCGTGAATATCAATGGCGCGTACGGAAGCGTCCTCATCAAAATTATGATCAAAGGTTAAAGACCCGGCGGCAATGCTGGTGATATAATCGACATCCTTCACAGGTATTCCGAGTTCTTTGGCAATATCGGAATTTTCCGGCTGATGCATCAACGTCTGGCACAGAACATGATACGCGCGTTGTATCTTGCGAATAGATTCTTCTTTACGCATGGGCAGACGGACAAGCCTGCGCTTGTTGGAAATAAACCGGCTGATAAACTGCTTCACCCACCAGTTCGCGTAAGTGCAAAAGCGCACGTTCTTGCGGTAATCGAATCTTTCCGCCGCGTGAATCAACCCCAAATTTCCTTCCTGAATAATATCCATAATCGAAATATCATACCTGTTGAAAAATCCCGCAATTCTGACAACCAGCCGCAAATTTGAATTCACCAGCTTGTGTAAAGCTTCGGCGCTTCCATTTTCAATCTGTTTTGACAATTCAAGTTCTTCTTCAAAAGTTAAAAGAGGAAATACTTTTATCTGCTTGAAGTATGTCTCAAGCAAATCATCACTTGATTTAGTCGTTTTTTTCTGCATACGCACCTCCTGGCATAAATTACCGGCTATAATACAGCAACTTTCGTGCCAAGTGCCTCAGCTTCCTATAACAATGTTCATAAGTCCTTGCTACATAAGGAATTAGCTAATTCTAAAGGGAACGCGCAAGCAACGATAAACGGCAATATGTATAAATTTTCATACAATTTATAATATAAAGTGTATGAAAGTGTATCATATCTGAAATGGCTTTCAGGCGGGTGCGCAAACCCCTGTCGGGGACTCGATGT
Source organism: Treponema sp. (assembly GCA_031273265.1). GTDB lineage: Bacteria > Spirochaetota > Spirochaetia > Treponematales > Breznakiellaceae > WQXQ01. The sequence goes on along the minus strand of JAISSH010000006.1, from coordinate 757 downwards.
CTGTGGCATTTTTTGACGCAGACTTTGGTCTGGCGTTTATTGAATCCACAGACATATGTCCCCGTCAGGTCTTGTGCGCACCCGCCATGTATGTCAATTCAGAAAATGGTGATGGATAGTTTTATGGAGAGACACCCTTCGGGTGCTGTACATTGTCGCCCCTCAGGTACGGGCTAAATTTCTACAATTTCCGAGATAAGGGTGTGCGCACCTACCTTGAATACATTACGGTATTTTACAAACGAAATTCCCCAAAAAACTTATATGTAAAAAATTTTCTACAAAAAACGCTTAAAGAAAACGACCGTTTTTTATTAGCTATTTTCACTTATCTTAAGAAATACAAATATTCAAAATATTCCCTTTTTTTTATTGACAAATGTCATAATTAACAATATTATACTTACAAGCGGAAGTTTTCTGTGAAAGCAGACAAAAACGCATAATTAAACGGTGGTTTAATCTAGCCACTTAAAAAGGATTTTTTATGAGAAAGGTCAAAGCGTTAGCAATTATCGCCCTTGTTGCGGTAATTGGATTCTCATTTACCGCCTGCGGTGACGGCGACGATAACGGCGGTGGTTCTGGCGGCGGTGGAATCACTGGCGGCGGCCTTGACAGAAGTTGGACATGGACATCCGTAGCGAACAGCCCATTCACCAAAACGATCAACGCCGTCGCCTATGGAAACAACAAGTTTGTCGCCGGGGGTAATGGCGGCACAATGGCGTATTCCGATGACAACGGCGTAACATGG
>JAISSH010000079.1 GCA_031273265.1 Treponema sp. | reverse complement strand
AAGCAACATAATGGGTAGATAAATTCGCCAATTCCGCAAGTTTCGGCTGGGATATATTGAGCCTTTGACGGTTTTCTCTGAGATTTTTTGCCAGAATTTCCCTTATATTATCCATTTTTACCTTTATCTGTGCCAATAAAGCAATGATATGTGCTTATACCTGCTTGACAAATGGCTTTAGGGTACAATATCATTGCTCTTAAAGCCTATGTCTTGTGATATTTTTTAGTGCTTTAGACGAAGTTCAGGAAAAAACACGCTCCGCAATGAGCAAAAACTAAAAAGGAGTTTTTATGAAAAATTGGAAATTGTTGCTTGGCTTATCAATGATTGGTTTACTGTTGTTCTTATCAGTTTCTTGTGGAACATCAACGGAAGATTTGGCAAAACAGGTGCAAGCAAAATATGTCTCGAATTGGAAGGAACAAGAGATTCCTATAACTATTACAGAAGATCTTGTATTGGTTAAAAAATCAAATACTGAATATACTGGTTTTATGACAGTATCAGCATATGGTGAAACCGAACAAGTTACTGTAAATGTTGTAGTAGATGGGAAAAACTTTGTTTCCCAAATTGGGGGCTGGTAAAAATTTTTTCGCATAAAGTATAATACAACATTTTGTATTGAAAAAATTACGGCGCTTAACAGGATTGTATGTGCACCTTTTGTTCTTTTTTTTGTCCGCTATGCATGATATACGAAACAAAAATATTTCATAAAAATGTCGATAATTTTGATTTTTTTCTTCTTACTCTCTTTTTACTTTGCGTCCTTTATCCCTTTGCGCCTTTGCGTGATGTCCTGTGGGAATAAAATCTTGAACACGTCCGCCGCCGTTTCCGCCTCATCACGTCCGCACTCTATCCATTTAACATCAGGCAGATTCGCAAAAAACGTGATCTGCCGTTTCGCGTAACGTCTGCTGTTTTGCGCGACAAGAGTCTGCACTCCGTCAATGTCCTGCGAAAGCCGCCACTTGCCTGACTTGTCGGCGGTTAGGTCTTCGACAAAAAATTCCCGATAGCCGATTGCGCGCAGTCCCGGATCATTTGGCGTGAAGCCGTTTTCGTAAAGGGAGCGCACCTCAGAAGCGAGACCTTGTTCAAACATTTGCGCACAGCGTAAATTGATACGGCGGTAAAGTTCCTCTCTTGGGCGCGAAAGTCCGATGATGACAAAGCGAAAATTTGCGCGCTTATCTTTCGCGTTCGCTTCGAACGAGGAAAGCGGACTGCCGCAGGAGCGAGCCACTTCAAGGGCGCGAAGAAGGCGGTACTCATCGTTGATGTGTATGCGCTGTGCGCTGACAGGATCGCAGACGGCCAGTTCTTCCATGAGGGCGGCGGCTCCTTTTTCGCGCAGTTCTTCTTTTAATTGGGCGCGGATTTTTATGTCGGAAGGAGGCGCTTCGCTCAAACCCAGAATAAAGTTTTTAAGGTAGAATCCCGTTCCGCCTGATACGATTGGAAGTTTACCGCGCCCGGCAATTTGCAGACAGGCTTCGTCCGCAAGGCGGACAAAATCACCGACGTTGAACTGCTGTGAAGGGTCGCGTATGTCGATTAAATGGTGGGGAAGCCGCGTGCGTTCTTCCGCCGAAGGTTTGGCAGTCCCAATGTCCATACCCCGGTAAACCTGCATGGAATCGGCGGAAATAACTTCAGCCTGTGCGCCGGAAAAAAGTTCGAGGAGTATGCCGGTTTTGCCTGAGGCGGTCGGTCCAAAGAGAACTAAAACCTGCGGTTTTTCTACCTGCGGTTTTTGAACCGGATTATCACTGGGTATCAAGCCGGAATTCGACTTCTTTGGTAAATATTTGCCGCGCCGCAAGGGAAACCACCTTGCCGTCATTGTCCTCAATTTCGGGGTCTCTCAGCATGGAAAGCTGGAAGCTCCTACGCGAAGCCGCGGTCGTAATTCCGTACATATTTTCATCGTATTCGATGAGGTCTTTTAAGGGAAATATCATGGTCAAAGTATAGCGAATTCAAGAATCTTTGTCGATACCTTTATTTTTTATTTTTTACCACGAACAGACACGAACCAACACGAACGGATGTATAGGTTCGTGAGCGTTCGTGAAGGTTCGTGGCAGAAATCTTAAAATAAAACTCATAAAAACGTTTTTTCAAGCCAGAGCGCAAGCCCTTCTTCGGCGTTGGAGCCGTAAACAAAGTCCGCCGCTTCACGGATTTTTTCTCTGGCGTTTGCGGGTGCGGCGGAAAAGCCAGCCGCCGGAAACATCGATAAATCGTTTTCTTCGTCTCCAAAGGCGATTACTTCTTCCGGTTTTAGCTCTCTATGGCGCATGGCGATTTTTAGCCCTTCGCCTTTGGAAACGCCGGTATTGATTATTTCCAAAAATGTCGGGTAACTGCGCATAACGCTGATCCGGTCTCCAAAGCGTTCTTTCATTCTCCGGCGGATTTCATCGTGCAGGGAAGGATCGGCAATGTACATTCCCTTGATACAGCCTTTCAAATCCGGCATTTCCGCAACGCTTTTCAGATTTTTTACAATGGGAGTTATTCCCGTATGTTTGTAGTAATACTCCGCTTCGGGACCCGGTCTGTCAATCAGGAGGGCTTCCCATTTTCTTTGCGGGTCTTCCTTTCCGGTGTCCGGCGAAATTCCGGCGGGAAGATAAACTTGATAATGGACTCCCAAATCGCGGGCAATATCTGTTCCAAAATCGACTACATCAAGTCCAATCAAATTTGCGTGTAATATTTTGCCGGAAGGAACATCGGCGACTTCCGCGCCGTTAAAAAACACCATCGGTCCTTCCGCGCCGAACGCGCTTCGGTATTTTTCCGACGCTTCAATCGCCCTTCCTGTGGAAATTATAATCTGCATTCCGTTGGAAATCAGTTTCCGAATACAATCGCGGGTGCGTTCACCCAAAACCGCGTCCGGCAGAAGAGTAGTACCGTCAAGATCAATCGCCAGCGCTTTAATCATTTTTGGATCAATTTTTTTGCTCATGCCGAAAGTATACCGACAGCCCTCTCCCTAATCAATGGTAACAAACCGGGGGGTCGAAATTGCTATAAAGCTAAATCTGCATTAAAATTAAATCAGGAGCATTTATGAAAGTCATTACCCTTGGTGAAATCATGCTGAGGTTAGCCCCGGAAGGCTATTATCGTTTTGTTCAGGCTGTTTCCTACGGCGCAATCTACGGCGGCGGAGAGGCGAATGTCGCTGTTTCGCTTGCCGGTTTCGGCGTTGACGCCGCTTTTGTAACAAAACTGCCAAAACACGAAATAGGGCAAGGGGCGGTAAATAAATTGAGGGAATTTGGGGTTGATACTTCCCTGATAGTCCGGGGCGGAAGCAGGGTTGGGATTTACTTTTTGGAGAAGGGCGCGTCCCAGCGTCCGTCAAAGGTGATTTACGACCGCGCCCATTCAGCAATCGCGGAAGCTTCCGAAGCGGACTTTGACTGGGACAAAATTTTTCAGGGGGCAACTTGGTTTCACTTTACAGGAATTACCCCCGCGCTTTCCGACAGCGCGGCGGCGATATGTCTCACTGCGTGCAAGGCGGCGCGGCAAAAGGGGATCACCGTCTCCTGCGACATTAACTACCGCGCCAATCTCTGGACGCGCGAAAAAGCGGGCGAGGTTATGGGCAAACTCATGGAGTTTGTAGACATCTGCGTGGCGAACGAAGAAGACGCCGCCGATGTTTTCGGCATACGCGCGTCGGACAGCGATGTAACATCGGGGAAAATCAGCCATGACGGATACAAGGAAGTTGCCGCCGCCCTTATCAAACGGTTCGGCTTCAAGCAGACGGCGATTACACTGCGCGAATCAATTTCAGCTAACGACAACAACTGGGCGGCTATGCTCTGTACGGGAAACGATTTTTACTTTTCAAAAAAATACGCGGTTCACATTGTGGACAGAGTCGGCGGCGGCGACAGTTTCAGCGCGGGACTCATCTACGCTAATCTTCAGGGTATGCCCGCGCAGGAAGGGCTTGAATTCGCGGTTGCGGCAAGCTGTCTGAAACATACCATCGAAGGCGACTTCAACATCGTTTCCGCGGACGAGGTGAAAAAGCTTGCCGCCGGAAACGCTTCCGGGCGGGTACAGCGGTAATTGTATGGAAAATCAGCCTGATGACGGAAATTCAGAATTAATCAACACGACCAAAGAATTCAAACGTCAGCAGGCGCTCTTTCACGCTGTAAACGAGACAGCGCAGGTTTTACTTGCGGCGATGGACGAAGAAAATTTTGAAACTTCGGTTCTGGAAGGAATGAGAATTCTATCCCACTGTTTGAATGTTGACCGCGGTTATATTTGGCAGAATGAAACCAGACGCGGCATTCTTCATTATGCCATGCGTTTTGAATGGCAAAACGATACTGGCAGGCATATGAATCCTGTTGAAAATAAAATAGTTTATCCCTACACCGACATTCCAACGTGGGAAGCTAAATTTTTGAAAGGCGAATGTATAAACGGTCCTTTGAACGATATGTCGCAGGAAGAGCGGGACAGACTGCTGGGTCACGGAATGAAATCCGTTTTTGCAATTCCGGTATTTATTCAAAATTATTTCTGGGGGTATGTGAGCTTTGACGACTGTCGGCAGGAGCGTTATCTTACCGAGGACGAATTAAATATTCTCCGTTCCGTTAGTTTGATGATGGTCAACGCCATAAACCGCAACCAACAGCTTCTTAAAAACCGTGACGCGCATTATCAGCGGAACAACCTGTTGAATACCGTAAATAATGTGGCGTCTATTCTGCTTCAGGCGGATACAGACGAATTTGAAAACGCGCTGATACGCTGTCTTGCCATGATGGGCGATGCCGTAAATGCCGACCGCGTGTATATTTGGAGAAACCACATGGTTGACGGCAGACTGCATTGCACACAACTTTTCGAATGGTCGGAAGGCGCAGAACCTCAGCAGGATAACGTGTACACGATTGATATTTCCTACGATGACAATATTCCCGGATGGGAAGAAAAACTCTCAAGCGGACAATGCGTCAACGGTATCGTCAGCGAAATGAACTCGGTTTTGCAGGGGCAGTTGTCTCCTCAGGGAATATTGTCAATACTTGTTGTCCCGGTTTTTTTAAGGGAGAAATTTTGGGGGTTTGTAGGATTTGACGATTGCCACCGCGAGCGGGAATATACGGAAAACGAAGAATCTATTCTGCGTTCCGGCAGTTTGTTGATCGCCCATGCCATGCTTCGCAACGACCTTACATTGGGAATGCGTTCCACAGCTGTGAAACTGGAATCCGCTTTTGAAGAAGCGCAAGCCGCCAGCCGCGCGAAGGGCAACTTTCTTTCCAACATGAGTCATGAGATGCGAACGCCGATGAACGCGATTATCGGCATGACGCAAATTGGCAAATCCGCGTCCAACATAGAAAAGAAAAACTACGCTTTTGAAAAAATAGAAGGCGCATCGAATCATCTTTTGGGCGTTATAAATGACGTTCTTGATATGTCGAAAATTGAAGCCGGTAAATTTGAATTGATAGTCGTTGAATTTGATTTTGAGAAAATGCTGCAAAAGGTGATAAATATTATCAGCTTTCGCATAGAAGAAAAAAAGCAGAATTTCTCGCTCTATCTTGACCCTAAAATTCCGCAGCGTCTGTCGGGCGACGATCAACGGCTGGCGCAGGTGATCACCAACTTGCTTACCAACGCCGTGAAATTTACGCCCGAACAGGGAACAATTTCTCTTGGAGCGTATTTTGTCAACGATGAAGACCGCATGTGCACCGTTAAAGTTGAAGTGAAGGATTCGGGAATTGGCATCAGCCCCGAACAGCAGCAGCGTCTTTTTACGATATTTGAACAGGCGGAAAGCAGTATTTCACGAAAATTCGGCGGTACGGGGCTTGGTCTTGCCATCTCCAAACAAATTGTTCAGATGATGAACGGCAAAATCTGGGTTGAGTCGGAATTAAACAAGGGGTCTACATTCGAGTTTACCGTTCAGTTGCTTCGCGGCGACAGCGGCGAAAGGCAAATAGACGAAATAACGCCTCTTGAAGAAATTCGATCCTTTAAGGGCTGTCGTATTCTGTTAGCTGAAGATGTAGATATTAACCGCGAAATTGTTATCTCGCTTTTGGAACCGGCTGAAATTGAAATAGACTGCGCGGTAAACGGCGCGGAAGCGGTAAATATGTACAAGGCTTCTCCCGAAAAATACGATTTAATTTTGATGGATATGCAGATGCCTGAAATTGACGGTCTTGAGGCAACGCGCCTTATTCGTAAATTTGAGAGTGCGAATGTCAGCAGGCCAATTCCCATTATCGCCATGACAGCTAACGTTTTTAAGGAGGATGTTCAGAAGTGCGTGGAAGCCGGCATGAACGATCATATTGGAAAGCCGCTCGATTTTGATGAAGTTATGAAGAAGTTAAACCATTATTTGCCTTCCCAAAGCTGATCGGCAGGGGGGACACAAAGCCCTCATTTTATTTAATGAAAAAATCAAAACCTACTTGACACATATATTCAGAATGTTTATAATCAAACACATAGTAATCATATATGTATATATGTGATATTTTAAAGATACCTTATTGAAGGTATTTGGAGGTTTAAAATGAAAACCAGATTTTTCAGGATTCTTATTACGGCGCTTTTGTGCGCGGTCGTTTTGTCCCCCGTCTTTGCCAAAGGAAGCGGAGATGCAGGTACACAAAGTACGCCGTCAAAGCGGATTCTCGTGGCGGACGCCAATTCAACCCACCACCTCAATCTTTATGTCGCGTATGAAAAGGGGCTCTTTTCCAAACGCGGTCTTGACGTGGTAATTGAGCAGACCAGTTCCGGCGTGGCGGCGGTGGTCGGCGGCGAAGCGGACATTGTGTTCAACTGCCCAACCGGTGTTATCACACCTATCGCAAGGGGTCAGAACATCACTATCATCAGTCAGGTGAAAATCCCCTGTACGTCGGTGCTGGTAGTCCCTGTTAACGCGCCGATACGCAACCCTCAGGACGTAAGGAATTTGCAGATTGCCGGGCTTTCAACAACCTGTTGCGCGGTTATCGCGATAAGGGACGCGCTCAGGGAGCAGTACAAAACCGAATTTGAACTGGTAACGCTTGCTCCCGGCGCGGCGCTTGCCGCTCTCGAAGCCGGAAGCGTAAGGGGCGCGATACTTGAAGAGCCATTTGTCGCCGAAGCTCTGCTCCTTAAAGACGCGCAGGGCAGGGCGAAATACAAAACCATCTTTGACGGAACGTCCGACGCAAACGGCGACGGCAGAGTCGACGCGAACCTCGCGGGCGTTAATCCGCCCTGCAGAACCATCAACGCGAATACCGAGTTTGTCGCCAGCCGGCTTGACGATGTGAAGCTGTTCATCGAAGCGATTGACGAAGCGAACAAGATTATTCTCGTCGGTCCTTCCGCACCGGACATCGTAGCCATTGCGCGTAAGTACGTAACTGTTTCCGAACAGGCAATCATCAACAGCAACCCGAAACTTGGCTTCCAGATCAAACTTGATACCGCAGGTCTAAAGGGTTACGCCGATGCTCTTGTAAATCAGAAAACCATCGACAAAAACCCCGGCGACGCTCTCTTTGCGCCACAGCTTAAAGGGATCACTTGGTAGCTTAACGCTATGACGATTGACACTTACGAAACAAAAGGAATCCGCCGCGTTCTAATTGAACTCGGCGGTTTTCTTAAAAATTCACTGGGGAATTTCTTTTCCCTCGAATTCATTACCGTACTGATTCCCATTTTGTTGATATGGGAATTTTTCCCTCGCTGGAAGATTCTTCCCGAAAGCCTGATACCGAGTCTTTCAACTGTGGCGGAACGTTTCTGGTTTATGCTCTGGCACAAAAAACTTGTTATGCACATTATCATAAGTTTGGGGCGTTTTTTCGCCGCATTTGGAATCGCTGTTGCGCTAGCGGTTCCCATTGGCTTGCTCATGGGCTGGAATTTAAAGTTACGCGCATATGTGCTTCCGCTCTGGCAGATACTCTCTGCAATACCGCCGCCGGCGTGGGTTCCCATGACGATTATCTTTTTCGGCATAGGGAGCAAGATGCACGTCTTTCTCATGTTCATCGGAATCTTTTACCCTGTGTTATTCAACACTTATCAGGGGATCAAAGACACCGACCCGCGCTATCTCGCCTCGGCGCGAGTTTTCGGCGCAAGCGAGTTTACCCTTCTGCGTAAAGTTTACTTTTGGCACGCCTTCGGCTCGATCATCATGAGCCTGAAAACCGGCGTCGCAATGGGGCTGGTGATGCTCCTTATCGGCGAATCCTACGGCGGCCGCATGGGCATCGGCTACCTTCTCGGTCAGGCGAAAGATTATTTTGTCATCCCCGAAATGATGGTCTGCATGGTGATACTCGGCTGGATCGGCTGGTTCTTGATCGAAGCCCTCAAATATGTCGAAATAAAGCTTGCCGTGTGGAAAGTGGGGAGGTAGAAGGAAAAATCTATGCAGAAAGCAGACTTGAAAACCAGCGGTTTATCCCTTAAAAACCTTCGTGCAAAGCCGGTTCGAACTGCCTGTCTCGTTGTAGTAGTCGCAATTCTTGCCTTTACCCTTTTCGGCGGCTCGATCCTTACCCTGAATCTCCGGCAGGGTTTAGACACTATGGCAAGACGCTTCGGGGCGGATTTAATGGTCGTGCCCGAAGGTGCTTCCGAAAAGGCGCAAGCCTTATTGCTTCGCGGCGACAGCGGCTATTTCTATTTTGACGCAGGTATTGCTAATATAGTCGCCGGAACAGAAGGCGTAGTGTGCGCTTCTCCCCAGTTTTTTCTTACGTCCCTTTCAACCGAATGTTGCGACGCCGAGGTTCAGCTTATCGCCTATGATCCGGCTACGGATTTTGTCGTCCAGCCGTGGATAGCGGAAAAACGCCATGAATCGGTAAATGACGGACAGGTAGTAGTGGGAAGCCGTATCGACATTCGAGCGAACGGCACAATAAAACTGTA
>JAISSH010000050.1 GCA_031273265.1 Treponema sp. | reverse complement strand
ACCGAAATTGCAATCAATTTTTTCATACAATCTCCTCCTAGATTGATTCAAGATTTGACGGCTCCCGCCGCCTCTTCCCTCTCCATTTGCCTGCCCCCTTAAAACGAACGTTTAAATTGTGCAATTCGAATGGAGGATATTTAGAGGAAATGTTGAATATTTAGGAGAATTTTAACTTAAATTTACGTAATTTTACGCTAAAATAATCTCGACTATTTGATAAGTCCCAAGTCCTTCAACGCTTTTTGCAAAACCGCTTCGCTTGCGGGCGCGAGTTTGCCCATTGGCAGACGGGCGGGTCCCGCGGGCAGTCCTGCCCATGAAAGAGCCTGTTTGATGGGCGCGGGGTTTGTTTCAACAAACGCGGCTTTCATTAATGGGAGCAGTTCGTAGTGGAGCGCGCGCGCTTTTTCAAAGTCGCCCTCAAGAGCGGCTTTTGTAAGGTCTTTCACTTTTGCGGGCAGCAGGTTTGAAACTACGGAAATTACCCCGTCGCCGCCCATGCTTGACAGCGGCAGAATGAGCGAGTCGTCGCCGGAGAGAACCCAGAATTTGTCGCCAGCGGCTTTTCGCGGTATGGCGATTTCGCGTATCACGTCGCCCATTTGTCCAATATCGCCGGAAGATTCTTTCACTCCGGCGATGCCGGGGATTTTGGCGATTTCTTTCATTAGCGGCGTGGGTATGTTTCTGCCGGTGCGGGAAGCGATGTTGTAAATGATGATGGGAATTCCCGGCTTTGCGGCGGCTTCAAAGTGGCGCAAAAGTCCGTCGTCGTTGGGTCTGTTGTAGTAGGGCGTTACGACGAGCGCCGCATCCGCGCCGTGTTTTTTGGCGCGTTGCACATAACTGACCATGTGCTTTGTGTCGTTGGAGCCGGAACCGATTATCACGGGGACTTTTCCGCCCGCCGTTTTCATGGCGATTTTAATCAGCTTTTCTTCCTCGTCCTCGTCAATTGTGGGACTTTCGCCGGTTGTTCCAAGCGGGACAATGCCGTCTATTCCTTCCGTTAGCTGAAACTCTATCAGCCTGCGGAAACCGTCGTAGTCGATTTTTCCCGATTCTTTCATCGGCGTAATAAGCGCGGTGAACGCGCCGCGAAACTGTGTCATACACGCTCCTTCCAAATATCTTTCAGCATATCGTCAATAGTGAAAATCCCGCGCCGTTTTTCCGCAGAAAGCCACTGGGCGGCGCGTATTGCGCCGGAAGCGAAACCTTCCCTGCTGCGGGCGGTGTGGGTAATTTCTATTGTATCCGCAGGCGAATCAAAAAACAAGCTGTGTATGCCGGGTACGCTTCCCATCCGAAGGCTGGGGAAGTGAAGCTCGTCCGCTTCCGGTTTGCGGTTCATCGTTTCCCAGACTATTTTCTTTTTCCGGTCAATTCTTGAAAGCGCTCCTTCCGCCAAAATTTTCGCTGTTCCAGACGGGCTGTCAATTTTTTTGTTGTGATGAGCCTCAAAGCCGCCAACGTCGTATTCGGGAAAATTATTCGCAAGCTCCGCGGCGTACCACGCGATTCGGTAAAAAAGGTTTACGCCGATTGAAAAGTTCGATGCCCAGAGCAGAGAGCCGCCCGAAGCTTCAACCGCTTTGCTCACTTCGCCCATTCGCTCGTGCCAGCCTGTTGTTCCGACAACGGTGGGAATCTTTCTTTCAGCTAACGCGATGATGTTTGTCGCCGCCGTTGAAGGCTGTGTGAACTCAATCGCGGCGTCGGCGGAATCAAGCGCGGCTTCCGCGACTGTTTTGCTTACGGCGATTTCCGCCGGCGCGTCATCTGCGAAAGGATCGACAATAGCGGCAATGGCGTGTCCCTGAGCGCGGGCGATCTGTTCAATCATCTTTCCCATTTTACCGTAGCCGATAATAGCTATTTTCATTTTTTATTATTACTCCCTCGGTTTTTCCTGACTGTCAAAAAAATCCATGTGAAGCGCTTTTACCACGTCCGCCGCTTCCGTATCTTCCACAATAAAACTGATGTTTACCTTGCTTGCGCCCTGGGAAATCATCTGCACCGTTACTCCGATAAATTGACAGATTCTAAACGCCCTTGAAAGAATTTCCGAAGAGCGTTTGACATTGCCGATGATCGAAACAATCGCTTTTCCTGATTTAATATCCACGCTTGCGATTTTACTCAGTTCTTTTTTCAACTCGCCGAGATCGTGCGCGGCGTCAATGGTGAGCGACACCGACACTTCGCTTGTCGCTACCATGTCTATCGAAGCGCCGTTCCTTGCGAATATGGAAAACACTTCCGCGAGAAACCCGTGCTGTCCGATCATTCTTGTTGAAACAATGTCAACTAACGTTACGTTGTGCCTTGACGTGATGGCGCGCACGGGCGGGCTTTTTTTCGCGGCGTGCGACTGCGCGGTTTCAATTCTTGTTCCGGGCGCTTCTATGTTATACGAATTTTTTACCGTTACGGAAGTTCCAGTTTTCATGCAGGGCTGCATCGCTCTTGGGTGAAGCACCTGCGCGCCGAAATACGCAAGCTCCGCCGCTTCTTCGTAAGAGACGTGTTCAACAGGTTTCGCGTTTTTAACGATGCGCGGGTCGGCGGTTAAAATGCCGTCAACATCTTTCCACACCTGAACTTCTTCCGCTCTGCATGCCGCCGCAATCATTGTCGCCGAAAGATCAGAGCCGCCGCGTCCCAGCGTCGTAATGCTCCCTTTTTCGTCTTTTGCGATGAAACCTGTTACAACAGGCAGAACATTGCCCTTGATCAACGGCAGAACTTTCTGCGGGATTAAGTCCCAGCTTTCCTTTAAAAGTTCCGCCTGAGTATAATTTGAATTTGAGAGGAATCCAAGATCGAAGGAGTCAAAAGCTTTCGCGTTCATTTTTACAGTCTTGAAATACGCAGCCGTTATCCGCACAGAAAGACGCTCCCCGAACGACACGAGATAATCCTTTGTGCGCGGCGTAAGTTCCCTGATCAACGCAATGCCGGACAATAGGCGCGTAAGTTCATCCAGCAGTCCGTCTATTTCTTTTTGAATCGGCAGTTTCAGAGTTTTTATTGTCGCCTTATGAAGTTTCTCGACATTTTTAATTTCCACCTTTCCCTGCAGAAGCGCCGTCTTTCCGGCTTCCAGAAGATGATCCGTCGTGTCTCCCATGGCGGATAACACAATCGCCGGTTTTCGCGCTAATTGGGTTTTTACAATTTCCGCGACATGGCGCAGACGCGCCGCGTCCGCCACCGAGCTTCCGCCGAATTTCATCACTATCATCTAATACCTCCACTTAAACCCAAATGATACCATAGGTATCGGAAAATCAAAATTACCCGAACCGGGGTCTGGGTCTTCTTTTCCCGTATACGAATTGAACCTTGTCCGTCCCGGCGGCGTGTATACGAGCGATAAAATATTTTCCCCGGCTAAATAGATTTCCAAACTTGTCCTCCCGCTCTTGCTGATTGACGGGAAAAATGAAAACTTTATATCCAGCGGCAAAGACCATGCGGAACGCTCTATCCCTTTTTCGTTTTCGGGTAATTCTTTGCGGCGGTATTTTTGGATAATTATCGGGTCGCCTTCGTCATCCAATACGGGATTGCCTTTTTCATCGGCTAGCTGTACGGGATAAGGGACAATTTCTTTGCTTACCTTGTCTCTTGGCTGACCGCTGGCAAAGCCAAAACGGACGGCGATATTGAACCAGCGCAGGGGTTTGATGTTAAGCACAATGTTGCAGTTGTGAAACCGGTGAAACGACGGATAGTACCACTGTTCGCCCGTTGTGTTTGTGCTGCCGTTGCTGATTCCCGGTTCGCCGCCTGAGGGGTCCATGTATTTCGCCCATGTGTACGTGTAGGAAATCCAGCCGTCAAAGTAGCGCGACTCCAGTTTTTGTAATTGCAGATCGAATCCCCAAACATCGCCTACGCCGTCAAAATGGAACTGTGGAATAATCCCGTATGTCGTGTCGGCTGTTATATATGATCTGTCGAAAATGCGTTTGTAGTAGCCTTCGATGTTAAAGCTGTATTTTTGCAGAAAATCCGTTTTCATTCCTATTACCGATGTCCATGAACGGTTGAGTTTTATATCGTAACCGTCAACAAGCGCATCCACTACATTTCCAAATTGTCCCGGATCAAAAAAACAGATCAGAGGATTCATCGAAGAAAAAAGACCGGAGCCGACTGTTGCAGTTAACGCATCAAGGTTTCCCATATTTTTTAATATTCCAATGTCAATGTTAAGGCGCGGATTAAAAGCCGGTTGGGTTTGAAAACTGAAGCCTCTTCCGATAAAATACAGATGATCTATGCGCAGTCCAAGTTCCGCTCCAAAACGCTGATTCTGGCTTGCGTATTCCAGCACGGTATAAGCAGAAGTTGTAAAGCCGTGATTCAAAACATCACTGCTAAACTCGCTCGGTATTATAATCGCCGCGTCTGGTACATCCATTGCCGGGAAAAGACCGCTTGCTTTCATTCCAGCTATCTCCGCTGGCGTTAATCGTTTTTTTAACCGCTCGAACGACGTTTCCATAAATTCAAGATTAACATCCGTTGTCTGCGCCCACCGTGAGTAAAGCTCCTGAACGCCGAAAGCGATGATAAATCCGTTGCCCAGCTCTATGTCCGCATCCGCGCGTCCCTGCGCGTTAAAAACGACGCTGTCCAGCATTATGCCGGCTTTTACATTTGGAGCGGTGTAGGTTCCTTTATCTCTCAGCATATCCCTTGTATCAGGATCGTCAAACAATTCGATAAATTCTTCGTTGTAAGCGGCTGTGATGTTGTTGTCAATATAATCATCCGTGATTGTTCTGATGAACCCGATGCCGCCTGTAAACCTTAGCGCGATTTTTGGAGAGGGGCTTGTGTTGACTCCCGAAATAAGAAAGCCCTGGTAGTTGCCGTAATCGGCTTTTGCTTCCATTATGCCTGTTATATCATCGTCTATGTATTGACTGTAATCGGTTTTTATATCCGCGCCGACGCCGTCACTGCCAAAGAAAGAGTTTAGACGCCATTCAATGTTAGGCGTAAAACGATAATTCATCGAAACTCCGGCGCTTCTGATGAAAGGCGCAGTTGTTACAAAGTTGATCATGTCAAGAGTTTCGTTATCTGTAACATTGCTCAGTCCCTTCGCCGCCCAAACCAGAGTGTCCCAGTAAGTTACCTTGCCCATAAAAAGAACGCCGCCTTTTCCCCACATTGGCAGGGAAAGGTTAAGGCTGGCGGCGCTTGTGCCGATACCGGCTTCAATTTCTGTTTCTGTTGTTGATGGAGATTTGGACGTTACTTCCAGCAAGCCGGAAATTGTATGCCCGTAACGCGCGGAAAAAACTCCGTGGGAAAGGCGCGCGCTTGATACCATTTTTGGATCGAAGATTGAAATGCCGCCCATCCAGTGATACGGGCGCTCAAGGTAGAAACCGTCCAGCGCAGCCATTAAATCTCCGGGGTCTCCGCCTCGGATGGAAGGCATGGCGCTAAACATTCCCGTATAGCCGACGCCCGGCAGCAGCTTGACGGATTTCATCACGTCTTCGATGATCCCGATCTCCGCCGTCCGCGCAAGTTCGCGATCCGAAATTGCCACACTGCGCCCGCTTTTTGTTTCGCTTGTTTCAGGTCGCGCGGCCTCCAGCACCAGTTCCTGACTCGTCATCATTCCGCCAAGCCGAAGAGAAGCTGTGTACTTTTCGATTTCGCCGCCGCTAACGGCGCCGCCGCTCGCCGCGGGTATCGACAGCCTGAATGTCTCGTAACCGGGATATGTAATTGATACTATTGTCTGCCTGTCGTCGGGAAGGGTAACCAGCGCCCTGCCGTTCTCATTGCAGATAAACTGCGCCCCGCCGCGCAGAATGACTCTTGCGCCTTCAAGCGGCATGGAAAGGTCTTCGTCTTCAACAAGAATTTCTATATCACGCGCAAATATCGCCGCCGGAAGCAGCAATAAAAAAAAGAGAATAGCCGCAATGCGTGAAGGCGTCATTATTTATTCATCCGGTTTTACGAACACTTTTTCAAGTTGTCTCATGCGGTATGCGGAGTAAAGTTCTTTTCCGTACTCGGTGATTTCCCAAATTTCGTCTTCACCGGAAGTTTCGTTTTTGTTGATGCACCTGACAAGTTTTAGCATGGCTAAGTCCGCCATAATTTTTCTGATAGTGTTGGAAGGAGTAGGGTAGTCTTTGCGGACGGTTTTTTCCAAATTGGGATTCAGCACAGTGCCGAGGAAGCGGGAAATTTCCGCCGTGGTTTTTCCCACCGCCAATTCGGGAACCAGCAGTTTGAAAATTCGCAGATAACGGAATTTCCGGCTGTTCTCCCAGTTGTCTCCGGGGGTATAGTAAAAACTCAGCATCACTTTATTCAAAGCAAGCACCTTGAGGGCGTTCTTCATCTGTTCGCGCAGTTTGGTAACAATTTCGCCGTTTTCAATTTTTACCTGCCGCCTGAGCTGTTCGTTTTCCGTTGAAAGCCGCGACAACTCATTTGCGACCGACGGCGCAATCGCCTGATTCGCTCTGACCCATCCCGTCTGCGGCGCGAAATTAAACTGTTGAATGAGCAGGTTTTGAAATTTCTGATAAAGGTCGGTCGAATTAAGCCATGTTTCGTGCGTGCCGGAGCGCAGTCTTTTTTTGAAAGCCTCCAGCTTTTTCACATTGTCCGCTTCCTTTTCTTTTTTGGACGCTTTCCATCGCGCCTTTTCGTCAATCACCAGAGCAATAACCGGAATGTTTTTTCTGTAGGCGATGTTGTACTCTTCCTCAAGAGGGGATATTTTCCCTTTCGGCGGCGCATGCTTGTGGGCAGTCAGGGCGATAAAGTAATCACATTCCTCAATTGTTCTGGCAAGGAGCTGTTCGTAATTTTTCGCCGAGCTGTCCAGATATTCCGCCGTTACCGGAATATGCCCCAGTTCCATAATTATACGCTGAATTTCCCTTCGTTCGTTTTTCAAGTCGTCTAAAATCGACCCAATAAAAATATGGTACTTCATGATGATATTATACTATTAAAAATCATAATTAATCAACAGACACGGCAAGGCAGGCAGCGCGCGCCCTACCGGGGGCTAGATGGCTGTGGCTTTTATCGACGCACGCTTTGGCGTGGCGTTTTTTGAATCCACACCATGCGCCCCCAGCATGGCGCGCGCTGCCTGCCTTGCCGCACCGGTTCATATATGTTTAATAGTAAAAACTGACGGCTAAAATTAATGGGAAAAAACAGATTGAGTGATTAGCCTCGACTATTGTGCGCCAATTTGATATTATCCCTGTTATGATAGGCTTTCTACTGCGAAAAACCATGTACGATCTGTGGGATAATATGTTCAAGGTTGTGCTTGTAAATTTGGGTTTTGTGGCGGTTACCGCGATTCCAATTTTTCTTCCCAAACTGGCGGCTAAATTCGTCGATTCTCTCGCCCTTGAAATTGGGTTGAGCGCCCTGGGAATCCTGCTCTGTTCCGTTTATCTGGCGTCCGCCGCTCTTTCGTTGAAGTCAATCTCCGATTACGGCTCGTTTAATTTTGCTGATTTTATAAAAAATCTTAAAGCCGCCCTGCCTGCCGGTCTTGCGATGGGCGGTTTTGTTTTTTTTCTCTACATTGTGATAACGATAATTATTCCTTTTTATCTGAGCATAGAAGCGTTTGTGGGTTTGATTCTCGCAATGGTTATTTTCTGGATGTCGGTATTTGCCCTGCTTTCGTTTCAGTTTTTTTTTACGGTTTACGCCAGGCTTTCGTCCCCCGCCGATCCCGAAAAGCGTACTTCCGGCAGAAGCCTTTTTAAAACTTTCAAAAAGTGCATGATAATTTCACTTGACAATTCGGGACTGTCGCTTTTTCTGCTCCTTCATAATTTCGCGGCTCTGCTCATTTCCGTCATCTTTGCTTTTATGTTTCCCGGTCCCGCCGGAATTCTTCTGTACATTGACGAAGCCCTGCGCCTTCGCCTTTTGAAATACGACTGGCTCGAAGCCAACCCCGGCGCCGACCGCCGTAAAATTCCCTGGGACGCGCTCCTTATCGAAGAACGCGAAAAAACCGGCGTCCGTACATTGAGAAATTTTATCTTTCCGTGGAAAGATTAGGAATTAATTCACTCTCTTCCCACTTCCCCTGAAACTCAATCAAATTCTTCATATATTCCGTAGGCGTTCTGCCGCACATCTGCTTAAAAACTTTGGAAAAATAAAGAGGGTCTTCAATCCCAACCGCATTGGAAATCTCCTTAATCGACCCCCCGCGTTTTTCCAAAAGATTTCGCGCTTCCCTAATACGGTACTCCATAAGGTACTGTTGAGGCGAAATAAAGACGTGCTGCGAAAACACCTTATACAAACGGCTTCTGGTTAGACCCACATACTCGGCAATATCATTCACGGAAATCGGCTTGAAGTAGTTTTCGCTGATAAAATCAAGAGCTTTCTGCACATGAACCACCCCCGTCCACCCCGGCGGCATAGCCGTCTGATCCCAGGTAGCCGTTTTAACCAGCATGGACATAAAAGCGTACAGTAACGAAGTCGATTGGGTAGTCCCGTAAATATCCTGCCCCCGGAACGTATACAGCCCCGTCATAAACTGCATAATAGTATCGGCGATTTCCTCGTCCAAATGGCGCACAGGCTTTTTTTTCTGAAACCCGGCGGCATTGAGCAGGAGAAGCGCGTCCGCGCCGTTAAAACTCGCCGCCAGAAGCATAAAAGGTTCTTCCTCATCAGAGCGGCACACAATCTCCGTATCAGGGTACAGGGCAAAAAGGTCGTCATTGGCGACAGGGAATTCCGCGCCGTCCAAAATATAGACCCCCTTGCCTTCCTTCACATAGTAAAGCCCGTAAGCGTCCGGCTTATTCAAAGGAAGCACATAACCCGGCGGACAATCAAACCCCGCAACCTCATGGAGCGACAGGGAAGCCAGCGGCCTAAAATCATTTTTGTAGTAATACATAAAATCCGGTTCTTGTTTCATATTAACAAAACTATCCCCAAAACCCCCAAACCGCAAGCCATTATCCTCAAAAGGAAACATTTCGCTCTATCTTGGAAACATTTATCCATGTTAATAAAGCCCAAAGAACGATATTTTCTTATAAAAAGGAGGAACAGAAAAAGGTCAGTTTTTGACGTTTTTATCGTGCTGTATCTTCAATAATCCTTTGGATTGATCCAGCAGATAATTACGCAGCGGCTTGTCAAGCTGCTTGTAAATATCAAGCAGTTTTTCAAGCTGTAAATCCGGCGGCGGGGAAACAAACATCTCCCCCTTTCCGGTTAAAAGCCATTCCCTATTGACCTTGAATTCTGTGGTAATAAGTTGAATAGTCCTTTCGTTTACATTCCTTTTTCCCAACTCAATCGCGCCGAGCAGGGTTTGGCTGATAAA
>JAISSH010000132.1 GCA_031273265.1 Treponema sp. | reverse complement strand
ATGTTCTTTGATAAGGCAAAATTAATTCACTTCCGCGCGATGATTGTCGCGGATACGGAAGAAGATCGCAAAAAAGAACTGAAAAAGATTCTTCCGCTTCAACAAAAGGATTTTTACGGCATTTTCAAGGCAATGGAAGGTCGTCCTGTAGTCATAAGGCTTTTGGACCCGCCTCTTCATGAATTTGTCCCCCATACAACGGAAGAAATCAACGAACTTGCCGGACATTTGAACATAGACGCCGGGAAATTATCAGCAAAAATAGGAACTCTTGTCGAAAGCAACCCGATGCTTGGTCATCGCGGCTGTCGTTTAGCTGTAACATACCCCGAAATTTACGATATGCAGGTTGAAGCTATCGCTCTTGCCGCCGCGGAATGTGTAAAAGAAAAAATTCCCGTGCATCCCGAAATTATGATACCTATTGTCGTTACAGCAAGAGAACTCAGGCTTCTTCGCCCCAACGCGGAAAAAGTACTTGCAAAAGTGTTTTCCGAGGCGGGAGTGAAGGTTCCTATAGCCATTGGAACAATGATCGAAGTACCGCGCGCGGCGATTCGCTCTTCGCACATCGCCAGATACGCGGACTTCTTCAGTTTTGGAACAAACGATCTTACACAGATGACTTTCGCTTTCAGCCGCGACGATGTCGCGTCATTCCTGCCTGTCTATCTGCAGAAAAATGTGCTTGATGTTGATCCTTTTAAAACGATCGACGAAGATGGAGTTGGCGGATTGATTAGGCTGGCTATCAGCGAAGGACGATCTGTAAAACCAGATCTCAAAATGGGGATCTGTGGAGAACACGGCGGCGATCCTGTTACTATTGACTTTTGTTATAGGGCAGGATTAAGCTACGTATCATGTTCACCATTCCGGGTGCCGTTAGCACGTCTTGCGGGAGCGCAAGCTGTTATCAAAAATACCGGAAAGAACATAAAGGGAGGGGAGTCAGCGAAGACTGGTAAACCCACCACTGCCAGGGTGAATGGCAGTAAAAAACCTGTTAAGGGGGGAAAAAAGATGGCAGTAACATCTGCGAAGAAGCCCGCTAAGAAAGCGGCAAAGAAGCCCGCTAAGAAAGCGGCAAAGAAACCTGCGGCGAAGAAAAAAGCCGCACCCAAGAAACCGGCTATTTAATAGAGGTTTTTTGGTTATATAAAAATCTTTCTTGCAAGAAAGACTCGGTCACGGAGTGACCGGGTCTTTTTTTACTGCATCACTATAAAAAAAATTCATTTGTTCCGCTAATTGTTATGTTCATTTTCACAGAAATATATGCCTAAAACTGTTTTTTGGGGTCCTGTCGTAGACCAAAAGCACCATGCACGCATGGCACTTTTGTCTCCGACACCCCTCAAGAATTTTATTGGGCATATATTTCTGCGGACAGCGGATGAAATTAGAAGGTGGAAAATGCCATAAAAATCCCCCGCACGCCTTGTTACAGGTTACCACGGGGGCTGGAGGCTCTCGGGCAAAACCGAGAACCACTTATAATATTGCATATTTGTAATAAGAAGTCAAGTGATTTTATACTTCATTGATGCGGAAACGGTTTGGGGAACAAAATAGGCTTTAAAATTTCGTAATGAACAGTAAGGCGGGTACGCACAAGCCCTGACGGGGACATATGGCTGTGGATTCAATAAACGCCAGACCAAAGTCTGCGTAAATACAGCCACAGCCATCGAGTCCCCGGAAGGGGTTTGCGTAGCCCGCCTTAGAGATTATTACAGGATTATTTTCAGGCATACATTTATGCAGGGTGGGCTTGTGCAACCCCCTCTAAACCTGCCCTGCCAAATGCCGATATTTAAACAGAAGGGTAATCCTAAGCTTTTTGGGGGTATGGTTTGATCAGAGGATGGTATACAGGAGCCAGCGGCATGAGGGCGCAGCAGTTCAGGCTTGACGCGGTGGCGAACAATCTGGCGAATGTGGATACGGACGGCTACAAGAAAGATGTGGCGGCTTTTAAGGCGTTTCCTGAGCTTTTAATCAGGCGGCAGGAAGATGACGGGGTCTATCATATCCCATTTGGTTCGGCGGATGCCGCTCCCATTGTCGGGAAAATGGGCATGGGCGTGGAATTGAACGAATTGTACACCAATTTTGAGCAGGGAAAGGCAAAAGAGACCCAGAGCGACTTCGATGTTATGCTTGACGGCAAAGGATTTTTAGCCGTCGCCACTCCTTATGGCGAGCGTTATACCCGAAACGGCTCCTTTGTACTTGGTAAAGAAGGCTTTCTGGAGACAAAAGAAGGCTATCCCGTATTGGGCGAAAACGGTCCAATCCGCGTAAAAGACAACAATTTTCTTATTGATAAAGACGGCGGAGTGTGGATAAACGCCGCGTATCCCGACGATCCCGAAATAATGGTGAGCAGGGATAAAAACGAGTGGGAAGACAAGCTTTTGCTTGACACCCTCAAACTTGTCGAATTCGACCTTGACCGTTATCTGGAAAAACAGGGCTCCAGCCTTTACCGCGAAAGCGATACTTCCGGTCCGGCTATGATAATGGAAGAAGGACGGCGTCCCAAAGTAATACAGGGTTTTATCGAAGGCTCGAATGTTGATCCTGTTGTGGAAATGATTCAGATGATCGAAGTAAACCGCGCATACGAGGCGAATCAGAAGGTGATCCAGACCGAAGAAACGGCGCTGGGCACTTTAATAAATCAAGTTGCGAAATTTGGTTAATTTTGAAAAAAGCCGTTTAATCGGCGGAGGAAAGTAACACTATGGTTAGAAGTTTATGGACAGGCGCGTCGGGCATGATTGGTCAGCAGGCGAATACGGATGTTATTTCAAACAATCTCGCGAACGTGAATACGCACGGCTACAAAAAACAGCGGGCGGATTTTGAAGACCTTCTCTATCAGACTGTAAGAGTCGCGGGAACTCCCGCCACGGAAGACACGGTGGTTCCTGTCGGCGTCCAAATGGGTCACGGCGTAAAACTTGCCGATACCCAGCGCGTTTTCACACAGGGCGCGCCTCAGCAAACCGACGTGGCGACCGATGTGGCTATTTTCGGCGAAGGGTTTTTCAAAATTCAAATGTACGACGGCAGTATGGCGTATACGCGTAACGGCAACTTCAAGGTGGACGAGACAGGACGCATGGTTACCAGCAACGGTTACTGGTTGATTCCTGATACGGTGATGCCGGAGCTTTTCCTTCCAGATACAATCAATATAACAAAAGACGGCAGGGTCAGCGTGAAAGTTCCGCGAGACGGCGATTTGGTGGAAGTTGATGTCGGAAGGATAGAACTTTACCGCTTTCCAAACCCGGTTGGTCTTACGGCGATTGGTGAAAATCTGTTCAAAGTAAGCCAGGCTTCCGGCGAGGCGATTGCGGGCAGACCCGGTTATGACGGCATGGGCAGGCTTGAGCATAAGTTTCTGGAAATGTCCAACGTTCAGATAGTTCAGGAAATGGTCAACCTCATCGTTGCCCAGCGCGCCTATGAATTCAATTCGCGCACAATTCAGACCAGCGACAATATGCTGGGTACGGCGACAACGCTAAAGAGGTAATTATAGATGGAAGTTAACGGTCTTGGATTTTTAAATATTGATGATTACCGCATGCCTCCGGCGGCGTCTCCCGACAGTTCAAAAAACTTTGAGGAAATTCTACGAAGGTCCAAGACCGCAGCTTCCGAAAACAGCTCTTCCGGTTCTCCAAAAGCGAAAACCGATAAGATTGACAAAGACGACCGTCTCTATCAGCTCTGTCTTGAACTGGAGACATTTTTAGTTAAAAATCTTTTAACCAGCATGAGAAACACCGTCCAGAAAAGCGGTTTTGTGGACGACAGTTTTGCCGGTAAAATGTACGAAGACATGCTCTACGACGAATACGCCAAAGACTTTACCAAAAACTCCGGATTCGGACTGGCGGAGCAGGCGTACCGGCAGTTAAGCGGTCTGTAGACGACAAAACAGAATAATACACAGTAATATATACATACACAAAAATTTATAATATAATTTATACGTTGTGAAGAAAGCAATATTTCCGCTTTTTTTCTGCCTATTTATTCCCGCCTTTATTTTCGCTCAGGCTGAGGACAAAAAGCGGACTAATGACATCTGGCTTTGTCCCGGCGGCGAAACCGCTTTTTACAGCCTTTCCGGTATGGCGTACGGCGGCGGTTTTTCCTTCGGCTACGGCAGTGGAACGTCAATAGGGCTAAAAGCGGCGTACTTTTACAGCCCGGAAGGAACCGGTACTTTTGAACTCAATTTTTTGTTCCGCGTTTACTTGCTTGGTGCAAGCGCGTATTCCGGTCCATTTATCCAGCTTGGCGGCGGTCCCGTGTTTTTCTTTACAGATGATTCAGGCGGAGACCTGCCTATCGAAAAAGGCGCGATTTCCGCCGGTTTAAGCGCGGGCTGGCGTTTTCTTTTCGGCGACAGGTGGGTAATAGAACCCGCCGTCCGCGGCGGATATCCGTACCTTTTCGGAGCGGGAGTATCCGCTGGAGTAAGGTTTTAATGAAAAAAATATTTTTGTTGTTTGCCGTTTTCTCGCTATTGCTTGCCGGTTGTGAAAATCCCCTTATGGAAAAAATTCTTGGAAACGATAAAAATGAGGGCGAAAAGCCGGGCGTTCAGTCCTTCGTTTTTTACACCGTTACCTTTAACAGCATGGGCGGCAGTTATGTTTCCAGCCAGAAGTTAGCTAAAGGCGGCAAGGCTGTTCGTCCAAAAAACCCCGCACGAAATGATTTTGGATTTGTTTACTGGTACACGGATAAAGAATGTAGCGATGACAACAGATATAATTTTGACACTCTGGTTACTGCGGACATTACCCTTTACGCGAAATGGAGCAATGTTATCTTAACAGTAAAGTTTGACAGCAAAATGGTGGGAATCAATGTTGATGACCAGAGAATAGGCGAATTCGGTTGTTTAGATGAACCGCTTGTGCAGCCCATACCAACCCCCGCGGGTCTGTATATGGGAGAAACCATCCCAGCGTCTATTAAGATTGAAAAATGGTATCGTGAAAATAATATTGAATTGGAGTGGAACTTTGACTTTAATGGAGTAAGAGATGAGGGGATAACCCTGTACGCGAAATGGGATTACGAGCCGATAAATATTTCCAATTCCAGCACGCTTACCAACGACGTTGAAAAAGCCATCGCGTATCTTAATAACTCTAACAATACCGCAAATGGCGCACACACCCTGCTTGTTAGCGGAACATCTCCTGTAAGTATTGGGTCGCAAACCATTAGCACTGCTAACTTCAACCTAACCATACAGGGACTTGGCATGGAAAGAACCATACAGTACAACGGCGCGGCAACTTCCTCGCTCTTTACCATTAGCAATGCCGGTGCAAAACTGACGCTGGGAAATAACATCACTTTGAAAGGTATAGAGAATGGTTCAGCCAGTCTTGTGAGTATAACGAACGGAACTTTAGTAATGAAGGAAGGTTCAAAAATCACCGGGCATAAAGCTGACAACAGCCCCAATGCCGGTGGGGTGTATGTTGGCTCAGGCGGCGCTTTTACCATGACAGGCGGAACAATAAGCGAAAATAACGGGTCTGACGGTGCCGGGGTGTTTGTAGAAGAAGGCGGCACATTCACCATGTCGGGCAGTGCTAAAATATCGGACAACATAAGCACCAACTACAACGGCGGCGGGGTGTTTGTAGCAGGTACTTTCAAAATGACAGGCGGCGCTATAGAGAATAACACAGCCACCATCGGCGGCGGGGTGATTGTATTCCCCAATGGCATATTCAACATGAGCGGCGGTACTGTTGGCGGTACATCAGGTGCGGGCAACAGTGCCACCGTCGGCGGCGGGGTGAGTGTAGAACCTGCCGGCACATTCACTATGTCGGGCAACGCCAAAGTATCTGGCAACACAGCCGAAGAGAGCGGCGGTGGAGTTTATGTATGGGGACAGACCACCATATTCACCATGACAGGCGGTGAAGTGTCGGGCAATACAGCCGATTTCGGAGGCGGGATGTTTGTAGTCGGTGGCGGAACAATCAACATGAACGGCGGCGAGGTATTGGGCAACGAAGCCATCACCAATGGCGGTGGAGTGTTTGTAGCATACAATGCAAATGATGGCGGTGGCGGCAGTTTCAATATGTCCGGCAGCGCAATGTTGTCTGGTAACACAGCAACCACCAACGGTGGCGGGGTGTATGTAACAGGCGGTGGTAGCGCTTTCACCATGGAAGGCGGCGAGGTGTCGGGCAATACAGCAAACGGCGACGGCGGCGGTGTGTATGTGGGAGACTACGGCACATTCAAAATCTCGACCGGCGTTGTGTACGGGTCAGACGAGGGCGACGAAACCCTGAGAAACAACGCAACCAATGGAGCAGCGTTGTATAACGTAGATAGCGATGCCTCCTACGGCAAAGAAAACACATGGATTATCCTGTATGATGGTAACAACACTATTAAGGTGAAAGACGGAGTGATACAATAGTAAGGCGTGGCGCGATTCGCAAGGGGCAGTGAGCAATGAGCAATGGGCAAACAATTTTAGATACGAAGTAAGGTGTTTATGAAGAAAGCGTTACTGATATTCGCTGTTTTCTCACTGCTTCTTGCCGGCTGTGAAAATCCCCTTATGGAAAAAATTCTTGGAAAAGATAAAAATGAGGGCGAACAAACAGGCTGGGAACCTGAAATAGCGCCAATACCGCCTGAAAACCTGCCGCCTGCGAAACGCTGGAGTACATGGGAAGCTGACGATTCAACCGCTACTATTGCTCATTCAGTTGCAATTGACGGTGTGTGTACCATTATCGTAGGCGGAACCCCGATGACTGGTGATCCCTCCTCGAGTTTTGTATGGAAAGTCAACGCTTCTTATGCATACACCGCAGTGAAGGATAAAACGTATGTCTATACGTTTGATGCGTGGACAGAAGACAGTGCTGGCCGAACCATGACTGTTCAATGGTATAACGATAATGAGAACAGAATCTATCAGAACACCGGATACAACTACATCGACAGCGAAACAGACCAGCCTAAGTTTCCCATAACGTCTACACCGATAACCTATACTATAAAACCCGGCGACTACGGATGCGGTCCAATACCAAAAAGCGGTGTTCAGCAACTGGAATTTCAATGCGCGAATCAAACCGGGACATTTTATGTAAAAATTATTTCGATTAAGGAAAACGATGGCAGTGAGCAGGTCGATATTAACGAAGGCATGAATGGTACGCTTACCGCTCCGTTCAAGGTCTACAATAAGGCAACATTGCAAAGAGTTGGAACAGAAACAGGAAACAGCGGTTGGACGCTGGGCGCATATTACGAACTAGTAGCGGACATCGATCTGTCTGCCAGTACAGAAAACTGGACACCGATTGGGCACACTACTACTGGTAGTCCACCATTCACCGGAACTTTTAACGGCAACGGGTATACCATTACCGACCTTACTATAACTGACTTTAGCGAAATTGGCTCTGAACAAGGTATGTTTGGAACTATTGGTGTTGGTGGTACAGTAAAAAACCTTGCGCTGGTTAGGTGTGCTATCAACGCTAGAGGCGATGTCGGCGGTGTGGCAGGGAAAAATTTTGGTACAGTGATATCCTGTTCCGTTTCGGGCAGTATCATTGGTAGCGGAAGCGTCGGCGGCGTGGTAGGTTACAATGAAGGAACAGTATCTAATTGCTATTCCACAGGTACAATCAGCGGCGATAGCGATGTCGGCGGCATAGTGGGGAATAATCAAGTCGAGGTGGAAAACTGCTATTCCACAAGTACAGTCAGCGGCGGTGGCAATATTGGCGGTGTGGTGGGGAACAACGAAGGAACGGTATCTAACTGCTATTCCACAGGTACAGTCAGCGGCGATAGCTGTGTCGGCGGCATAGTGGGGGAAAACCATTTACTTACTAAAAATTGTGTCGCGCTTAATCTAAGCGTTAGCGCCGACTCTTTTATTGGGCGCGTAGTTGGGTTAAACAATTCTAATGGTCTGATCAACAACTACGCATGGAGCGACATGCCGTTTTTGCCTACGGACGCAACCGCCAACGGCAAAGACGGCAAGGACGTGTCTTCTGATGATTATAAAAGCGAAAGCTGGTGGAGAAACGCGAGCAACTGGTCGTCAGATGGAGCGTGGAACTTCACCGATGTGTGGATTTGGGATGACTACGCAAAACTTCCCAAACTGCGGAATGTTGGCGGACAGTGAGCAATGGTATGAAAAAAGAGTTACTGATATTCGCTGTTTTCTCACTGCTTTTTGCCGGTTGTAACAATCCGCTCATGGAAAAAATTCTTGGGAGCGATAAAAAGGACGGCGAAAAACCGGGCGTCTACTACACCGTAACATTTAACAGCATGGGCGGAAGTGAAGTTCCAAGCCAGAGGGTGGCTGAGGGCGGTACGGCAACTCGTCCAAATAATCCAACCAGATTTGGTCACCGTTTTATGAATTGGTATAGTACCGATAGTTTTACCGAGCCTCGGTATGATTTTATTTATACTCCTATTACCGCAGACATTACCCTTTACGTGAAATGGATTGATAAAAGTGATCCGGTATTACTGGACTTAGCCGCAATACTTCAGACCATGACGCCAGGACCAATTGAATTTAATGTGTTTGGCGGTATCCTAAGCCCCGGCGGCGCCGTTGGTACTACTGGTGCGGACTACACAATAATCGAAGAAGGAGGAATTAATAAACTTAAAGTTGATGAGTTTGCAATGTGGGGTCCGGGTTTTGATATTATGAATTTAGAGGTTGGTGATTCTGTTGTAGTAAAGGGAAAATATCTGGGCTGTACTGATGATCCTAGTAATGGAATACAGATCATTACAAATTCCAGTGGAGATTGGGATTATTCCACTATTATACGGCTTGATCTATCTGCCAATCAGAGTTTTAATGAAACTTTCTTTATAACAACTGGAAATGGAGATATTAAAATTAGAACAAACGGAATGTATCCATGGGCTAGTCCTGGCGGAAACGATCACATTTCCGGTTATTGTAACAGCTTTGTCATTGAGCAGGTTATGGTGACCATGTCCAATTGATGCAGGCGGCGCAATTAGCAAGGGGCAGAGAGCAATTAACGGGGTAAACGGCGGTTTTTCAGCCAAAATTCACCTAAAAACCACTATATTTTGATTGTAAAAACAACTATAATCATATTATGAGCGAAAAATACAAAAGGCGCAGGATGGATAAGATCAAGTTTTCAATCGGCGCAAAGCTGATAACGATAATTTCACTCATTGTTGTTATTTCTCTCGGTTCAATTACGGCGCTTGTTTCCTGGCTTGTCCGTGAGGATTTGCAGATTACGGCGGAAGAAAATAATTTTGAGGCTAACCGCCGCTCCGCGATAGAGGCGGAAACGCTGCTTGTGAATGTGCGCTCCAATTCGCGAATGTTAATTCAGACCGTCAGTTCCGCGAATCCGCGTTCCGGTTCCGTTCAGGAATTGGCGGATTTTTTCTTTAATGAGAACCCGCAGATTGCCGCCGTTTTTTTTGTTTTTCCCGGAAAAGAAGAACGACTGCTGGTTAATAAACAGTTTTTTAATTCGCAGGAAACGGATGAAAAACTGGCGGCTTCTTTTTTCGACAGCCGCAGGTCGGCGCTTGGGCGCGTTTTGCGCGGAGAGCAGATTCTTCTGAACGCGGCGCCGCATTTTGCAAGACCAATTTTGGCTTTGATTTTCCCTTGGCAGGGCGGGGGATTGGGCGGAGTTCTCTTTTCTTCCGAAACCCTGAATAGTAGTTTCGGTTACGCGCTAAATAAATCCTATATGATAAACAAGGAAGGCGATATTCTCTCTTCCGGGGATTTTTCCCTTGTGCGCTCTGGAGTAAATATTTCGGACGAAGATTTTATCCGCAATATTCTTGCCAGCCCGGAACGGAGCAGACAGCATCTTGTGGAATCTGAATTTAAATTTATGCAGGCGTCGGCGGCTCCGGTAAATCTTCAGTTTTATGAAGAGATTTTGGAAAACGTGAAACAGACGGTTCTGCCGTTTATAAAAAAAGCGTCCGCCGCTACGGTGGATATTACTTTTCAATTTTTAAGAACAATCAATATAGACAGTTTTCTTAAAATAAATTTGAATAAACCTAAATTGAATACTGCGGGACAGACTGCCGGCGGCAATGCCGCGAAAGACGGAAAAACGCGCCAGTTTGTCGCTTTTACAAAACTGAATTCCGGCGGCGCCGTGGTTATTACAAGCATTGAATACCACAAAGTTTTTGAGGGCATCGCCGCCACTACACGCCGCAATATCTACCTTACAATGGCGGTATTGTGCGTCTCAATTGTTTTTATCTGGTTTTTCTCAAAAACAATTTCCATCCCGCTTAAATCGCTGGCTAGCGCGGCGCGCAGTATCGAAGGCGGTAGATTTGAGTTGGATCTGCAATCCAAAAGCAAGGATGAACTCGGCGTTTTAACTGTCGGTTTTCAAAAGATGTGTTCGGCTCTGAAAATTTTCGGCAAATTCACAAACAAGGAAATCGCTATAAAAGCCATGCGCGGTCAAATCAAACCGGGCGGTCTTCCCAAGCACGGCACTGTCTTCTTTTCGGACATTCGGGAATTTACCGCAAAGTCTGAAAACTTTACAAACATTTTCGGAGAAGAAGCTTCCGACCGTATTGTTCGCTGGCTGAACGAATACTTTACAAAAATGATTGAATGTGTAGAGAAAACAAACGGCGTAGTGGATAAATTTATCGGCGACGCGGTAATGGCGCACTGGGGAACGGCTTACACGGACGGCAGTCCGTTTAAGGACGCGTATAATTGCGTCAAGGCGTCGTTAATGATGCGGCAGGCTCTTTACGAGATGAACAGAGGGCGCACTGCTGGAAGCTACGCAAATCCTCCCATACGAATCGGCTGCGGCATTAATACCGGCATTGTTACAGCCGGACAGCTTGGAAGCGATGTGCGTATGGAATATACGGTTATTGGCGATCCTGTGAATCTCGCATCCCGCATTGAATCTCTTACCAAGCCCCTTGGCGCCGATATTTTAATTTCCGAAGACACATGGTCGCTTGTGCGTGATAAATTTATCACGGAGGAAATGCCTTCGGTAACGGTGAAAGGAAAAGAAAAGCCGGTGCGTATATTCGCCGTCGTAAATTTTTCAGGTGCGAGGAAAGGACCTGTGACTCTTAGCGATGTGCGCGATCTATTGGGAATTGAACCCCCTGATATCACAAAGGTAGATGTTAACGCGGATGAAAAAAAGTACAAAATCGGCGAACACAAATAGGTTCGCGGATGTAATAATTTGCGTGTTTTTTCTCTCGGCGGCGGCGTTCAGCGTTGATCTGTTCTGGCGCGATCTTATGCAGACAATCAAACTGCAGAATGTCGAGCCTGTCGGCACCGTCATCGTAAAGAAAAATACGGTTCAAAGGCGGCTCTCCGATCGCGTTCTGTGGGACAGGCTCGGGTTTGAATCGCCTGTGTATTTGGGGGACTTAATCCGTGTCGCGGAAATTTCCGCCGCGACGCTTAACATTCAGGACAACAGTTTCGATTTGGATGAAAATACATTAATAAGAATAGTGTTATCCGCAGACGGCGAAGGATTTGAAATTCAATTAAGCGGGGGATCGCTCTCTCTTGTTTCAGGTTCAGGAGGCGGAGGCGTCACCATTGATATAAACGGGAAGAAAGTGCAGACAACTCCCGGCGCCGTGTTAAGCGCGTCGGCGAATGAAGACGGGCGTTTTTCTGTTCAGGTGAACAAAGGCGGCGCGCTTTTTCTTGATGAAGGCTCCACCAGGGAAATTTCATCAGGCGACGTAATTGCCATGGACGCGGACGGCGCAGAACTGCGGGAAAAAGCGGCGGTGGTAACAGCGCCCGCTCCCAACGCGCGTTATCTGAAAACGAGCGCCCAGCCGCTGCCTGTCGCCTTTTCATGGAACAGGGTTAATCTTCTCCCGAATGATGTCCTGCGCCTTGAAATCGCCGAAGATCGAAACTTCAGCCGGGTTATAAATACTTATAATAACCTTAACAATAGCGCGCAGGCGGCTTTTGATATTGGTCTTTGGCACTGGCGTCTGTCCTGCGATAACGTCGTTCTGAGCGAAGGGCGTTTAACCGTAGCCGACGGCGCGGGACTTACGCTGGAAAGCCCCGCCGTAAACAGCTTGTTTTATTACAGCGACGAATTGCCCGTGATGAATTTCAAGTGGTCGGAAAATGAGGAAGCTGTGTCCTATGTTTTGGAAGTAAGCGGAGACTCAGGTTTTACAAATCCGTGGATACACCGGCAGGGGACGGCTGTGTCTTTTTCGGACTCTTCTCTTGGAGAGGGAACGTGGTATTGGCGCGTAATGCCTGTTCTTCCTGAAATTTATGAAGGCGGCGGCTCTTTTACCGCTCCCTCTTCTTTCCGCATAGTAAAAAACTCCTCTGCTTTAAACAGTGAAAGTGGAAGTCTCGCGGACTGGCTGGCAAATGAGACGCTGGCAGCTACAACTGCCGATTTACCGGTTGAAGCGCCGCCGGAAATAATTGAAGCCGCTCCGCCCGAACTTCGCCTTACCTCTCCTGAGAACGGGAGCAGAATTGAAGGACTCACGGCTCTGCGCCGGCAGACAGTTTTCAGTTGGGATTGCGGCGCGGAAGTTACTGGATCAAGGTTCGTTCTTTCAAGTAACTCCAACCCCTTACAGGGTCGTCCCGCAGTAGAAATACGGAATCCCGGCAGAACAATCCGTCTTGATCGTCTTGGAGAGGGGACATGGTACTGGACTGTAGAAGCGCAAACCGCGGACGGTTTTACTGTCAGCGCGCGGCAGCCGCGCCGTGTGCAGGTACTGCCAATCCCTCTTTTGCCGCCGCCGCAAAACCGCAGTCCCGCCGAAGGACGCAGTTTCGGTACTGCGGAACTGCTGTCACAAAGAAAAATTGATTTTAACTGGTCGGCGGTGGATGGCGCAAACGCTTATATCTTTACCCTTTATCAGCAAAGCGGGGGCGAACGGCGGCAGGTTATCCGCACCGATCCAGAAAACCGCACAAGTTACACGCTTGACGATCTTAAACTGCTGGATAACGGAAATTTTGTCTGGCAGGTAGAAGCGGTATACCGCAGCGGCGGCGCGATTGAACAGCGCGGAAGAATAGCTGACAATTTATTCACTCTTGACTTTCCCTCTCCCGCGCCTGTACGGGTAGGGGATACGGGGATTTTGTATGGCAACTAACCGCCGTTTCCCTCGGTATCTTTTACTGATTGCGCTTTTTTTTATCGGCGCGGCATCTCTTCTTCAGGCGCAGACCGCCGGATATTTTATGCAAATGGAAGACGGTAAACCGCGTTTTATTCAACGGCTTGTATGGCACGGCGGCGAGAATGCCCTGCGTTATGAAGCGCTTATTGAAAGACAGGAGGACGGAAACTTTCGCCGTTATCTGCTAGAATCTACAACATTATCGTATATGTATATTTCTCTGCCTCCCGGCGAATATCGTTTCTGTATAATCACCTATGATATTCTTGACAGACCTGTAGAAACGTCGCCGTGGGTTCCGCTGGAGGTACGCCCCGCTCTTCAGCCGGAAATTCTTCCGACGCCGGCTAAATTAATTGAAAGCGCAGATGATCGGTTTCACTCTTTGGAGTTTGACGCTAAAAACGTTGTTCCCGACGCTGAAATATTTCTTCGCAGACAGGACGGCACGCTTGTTGCTCCTATTTCTACGGTTGTCGCCGGCAACGGCAGTTTAAGACTGCATTTTAACAGAGAACAGCTATTAGCCGGAGAATATGAACTGATTGTTATAAATCCCGGCGGATTGGAGGCAAGCACAGATGTAGTTATTGTTGAAGTTGAAGTTGAACAGACGAAAGGAATAAAGCCGCTGGGTTTTGTAATTTGTGATATGGGCATGTCCTTTTCGCCTCAGGTAATTTCGCTCTATGGAAACGCGCAGCCCTTGTATGTAGCGTTTGCGGCGCATATAAACACCGGTTTTAAGGTTCCCTCCGGCATCCACATTGGTCCGGAATTTACGGTGTCAGTTATGATAGACGAAGAATTGGATCAGTCTTTAGAAGTTGGATTCAACCTGCTGATAAAAAAATGGATGGCGGGGGAGAGAATGGCTTTTAACTTTAGGATTGGAGCGGAATACGGCGTACTGCCGGAAGAGCTCTCCGATATCGAAAAAATTAAATCCAATATAGGAGTTTCTTTCTTCTGGCTGGTATATAATAAATTCTATGTTGAAGCCGGCGTTGAACATTTAAATTATTTTGTTTATAATGCGCCAAACGGCTTCATGCGTTTGCGGTTTGGTTTCGGCGTTCAGTTCTGAATAACGGCGTTAATCGCGTAAACGGCAATATTGTAAATGCCGTGGGCGGCGGCAATGCCGTGAAGAGCTCTGTATCTCAGAAAAATAAAAGCCAGAACCGAGCCTGAAATTATCGCGTTCAGGAATCCCCACGGTCCTTCGTAAATATGGCAGATTGAAAAGAGCGCGACGGATATGACAAGCGCGGGAGCTTCGGCTAATTTAAGTTCGTCCCGCCTTGATAAAATGTAGAAACGGAAGAAACTTTCTTCAAGGTAAGCCGCGCTGACGCAGGAAACGCAGAGGATTATCCATCCGGCGGCTGTGGAAGGGGAGTGCAGCGCTAATTGGGAAGATGTTCCGCTGATATTGGAAGAAGCAAAGGCGGCGGCGAAGCCTGTAATTAACAGGCACGGCAGGGTAATAAGACCCGAAATCAGGTCGTTTTTTCCCGGAAAAACGCCCCATTCCTTTAACGGTTTTGCCTTTAAAAGCAGGTACCAGATTAAAACAAACGAAGGGATACTGTACATGAAAATTCCGGCAAGTTCGGCCGAAATTGAGAATTCTTCCGCCGATGCCCTGTACGAAAGCGAGCCGGCGGAACCGGAGAAAAACAAGATGATATACAGGATGATTGCTTCTACATATATACCCATAATGATATTTCTATATTATAATGATAATATAGGGATTTGATCTTGTAAAATAGGGTAAAAGAGGTAAAACGCTTGATAATGTTCCTGTTTTTTATTGCTGTAGCGCTCATTGGCGTCATGTTTTTCACGCGCGCCGGTAAAAAGGAAAAAACCAAGGGCAGCGTGATTCAATTTTTTACTAAGGGAAAAGAAGCCGGTTTTTCCATAAGAGAGCTGGAGCAGATAAGGAAGCTTGCCGCTAATTGCAATATTGACGACCCCGCGACTATATTTACGTCTCAAAAGCATCTGGAAATATGCATAAAATCCGTGGTTAACGCGGTGCGAATGTCAGGCGACAGCGAGTCCCCGGGGATACAGGATTTTCTTTCCAGACTTTTTGATTACTGCAAGGAAGTCGGCATCAGAAACGCCGAGCAGAAAACCACTATTACAAATACCCGTCAGATAAGCGAAGGTCAGGTTTTACGGGTTTTGGTGCCGGGGACAGGGGTTTTTAGATCCGAGGTGATAAAAAATATTGAAGGCTACCTTACCGTTTCCCGTCCCGTGAACCAAAAATCGTCGTCTTCTATGCAGTGGAGCGGTCTTCGAATATCGGTCTATTTTTGGCGTGAAGACGACGCGGGCTATGTTTTTGATTCCGAAGTATTGGACGAAGTGTTTTCAAAGGGCATCTCCGCAATAAAAATTGTGCATAACGATTCGCTTTTCAGAACGCAAAAGCGAAAATCTTTGCGTGTAAAAATTTACAAATCGGCTTTTCTTTACATGGTAAATAACGAGGATCCGCACAGGCTGGAAACGGTTCCGGGTCTAAGATGCAAGCTGGAGGATATTTCCGATACGGGCTGCGCCTTCAGGGTAAAAGGGCAGGCTTCCATAGGACTGCGCTTTAAAGTTCAGTTTTCTCTGGACAGGATTCCAATTTGCATCCCCGGCACGGTGCGTTCCATTGATTATTTACCGGAAGATGATATTTCTATCTTACACATGGAAGCGGATGTTCTTCCGATTGCTACGCGAAATCATATTCTTTGCGAAGTTTTTGATATGCTGCCGGATGATGACGATGATGAAGTGCCGTTCCGCGTGCAGGAAGATAATAACGGAAAAGAGGCGGAAAATGGTTAAAAAGCTCTGCGTCGTTATTTTATTTGTGTTTTTTGCTTCCCGCGTTTACTGCGACTCTTTCGCTTTACAGACATATAAACAAAGATTTTCCAGAGCCGATCTTTCCATAAAAGCGCAGATTCTTGAAGGCGCCGCCTATGACAGATCCATAAGCGATTCTCTGGGGGAATTTTATGACTACGCGGCGCAGTTCGCGCTGGATAATTTTGAAATTTTAAAAAATGATCCTGACATGATAAGAATTATCGGCATCGCGGTAAACGGTCTCAGAAACACGGGTTACAGCGAAAGCCTTGACTCTCTGTGGAGATTGTTTATGGGATACCAGGATTCCGCGATAGGAACGGATATCCTTGTTACTATGGGGAAGCTTGGCAAAAAAAATACGCAGATAATTGACAGCATTAATAATTACCTTATGGAAAAGAATTTTCTGTATATTTCCGGCGAGAATATAAATTACGCGATGATCTCCGCGTGTATCGCGGCAATTATGGAGTTAGGCGACAATTCTTCCTATCCCGTTTTATTCGCCGTATTGTGCGCCGGTTACCCCGAAGTGATTTCCTATGAAGCGCAGGGGGCGCTTGAATTAATACCCGGTAATTATAAACAATTCCTGATTGATACGATTATGAAAAATCCGCCGGAAGAAAAGTTTATCGCTCTAAGAGCCGGAACCAACAGCGTACGGCTGAGTATTTCGGATCGCGGACAGATCGCTGAACTTGCGCTTGAACAATCGCTTGCGTCTTACAGCGATGAAGAAAGCGACGGTCTTTCCGCGCTGCGTTACGCGGCGGTTTTGGCTCTTACCCCGCTGAGGTGGACAAGGGCAAACGCGCTTGCTATCAGGAACTATTACCGCGTGCTGTCGGATTATCAGCACAATGACGTCCCAAAAGAGCGTTTCATTGAAGCTATCAGACTGCTTGGCGCGGTTGGAAATTCAGACGCGGCTCTTGCGCTCGGTTTGCAGTTGGGGCTGATAAACGCCCGAACTGCAAAATACGGCGAATTTGATGCGGAAATTACCCTGGCGATTGTCAGGGCTTTAGGCCTTATCGGTGATAAGGCGGCTTTTGATCATTTACTCAACGTCAACTATTTATCTTACCCCGATAACATTCTTGCTGCGGCAAAGGAAGCGATAGATCGCCTTAAATGGTAATATCATGTTAAATTTTCGTCTTAAACCTATACTGTGCGCCGCTTTGGCGGCGGCGGCTGGTTTTTACTGTTTTAATTTTTCGGTTGCGGCGCTCATTGCGGTTTTGTCCGTTCTGCTTGCGTCGCTGTGTTTCTTCAGGGTTCTTTCGTCGCTGAACGAACAATCGCGCTTGTTGCGGCTAACGGCAGTGTGTTCCGCCGCGATAGCCGTTGGTTTCTTATTAGGAATCTGCGCGGCAAGCGCGGGGCGCAACAACGTGAAATTCGCGCTGGCGCAGGAGAAAATAACCGCGCTTGAGGGCGTACTGCTGGAAGACCCAAGAATCATCTCGGAGGGCAGGGCAATGGCAACGCTTTCCCTTCGCAGATGCGCCGGAGCCGGAGGTTTGCGCGTAACAGCCGGCGGCGTGATAACCGTTTTCTTTCCTGAAGAGAGCGCGTTAAAACTGCGGGAATTCGGGCGCGGGACGACCGTTTTCACGGAAGGCAGACTGCGGAATACCGCGACCGGGTGGATATACGGCGCGGAGTCAATGCATGTTGTAAAAACCGCTTCGCCGCTGGAACGCATGCGCACCGGCGTCAGATTGAATTTGATAAAACGCTTTGACGGGAAACCCTGGGGCGGTCTTGCCCTTGCGCTTCTGTTGGGTATAAAAGACAACCTTGATACAAACCTCGCCGCCATGTACCGTAATGCCGGCTGTTCCTACATTCTCGCGTTGTCCGGCATGCACCTTGCCGTGTTAGCCGCTCTTATCGCCTTCCTGCTAAGAAAGCCGCTGGGGTTGAAAATGTCGGCGATTGTAGGCGCGCTTATTATCTGCCTCTACTGCCTCATTGTCGGACCAATGCCCAGTTTGAACAGAGCCGCGTTGATGTACCTTTTGGGAGTTCTCGCGGTTTTGGGAGCGCTTCCAAGGGAGCCGATGTCAATTTTAGCTCTGTCTTTTTTAATACAGATTGTTGTCTCTCCCGCTTCGGGAAATTCGATTTCATTTATTTTATCCTATACGGCGCTTGCCGGCATTCTGGTAATTGGTCAGCCGCTTTATTCACTGTTCGCGGGAAAAGCGCCCGATTTCCTTTTACAGCCGCTGTCCGCTTCATGCGGCGCGTTTCTTGCCACAGCGGGCATAACCGGTTTTTCCTTCGGAATCATCGTCCCAATGGGAATAATTACGGGTCTTGCGCTTGTTCCGCTGACTACCGTATTCATGATCGGTTCGATGATCTGGCTCGCTCTGGATTTCATTCACATTTCCGGTTTTCTGAATCTGCCGATGTCGCTGTTATATCAGCTAATGGAAAAAATAGTCTCGCTTGCCGGCGGCATACCCGGCATTTCCTCCGGTAAACCGTTCATAATTCTTTTGCTCTCCCTTGTCCTGTCTCTTTTAGTTGTCATTTTTGAATACAAACGCCGCGCGGCATTACTGCGCCTTGAGCCGTTTTCATGATAACGCTCAATTATAATTCAGCATCGGCTCTGAGAACATTCCTTGATGAAGAAGGGCTTGGAATGAGGAAAAAATTCGGTCAGAATTTTTTGGTGAACCCAACAGTGCGGAAGACTCTTGTTGAAGCGTTAGGTGCAAAAAACGGAGACGAGGTATGGGAAATTGGTCCGGGTCTTGGCGCGATGACCTCTTTGCTTCTTGAAAAGGGCTTGACCGTACGCGCCTTTGAAATTGACGCGGGTTTCATCCGCGTATTAAAACGTATATTTGCAGATGAAAAAGGCTTTAACCTTGTTGAAGGCGATGTGATGAAAACATGGAGCGGTCAAAAGCCGGCTGACTATTTTATGGGAAATCTTCCCTACAATGTCGCGGCAGCGCTTTTGGCGGACTTGATTGAAAAAGGACGCCTTTTTTCCCGCATTGTTGTAACCGTGCAAAAAGAGGTTGCTCTTCGCATGGCGGCGTCAGCGGGATCGCCGGATTATTCATCGTTTTCAGTGCTTTGCTCTTCGGTTTATAAAATAAAGCCGCTGATGTTGATTCGCCCCTCGTCTTTTTTTCCCCAGCCGAATGTGGACAGCATGGGAGTTCTTCTGGAAAATAAAAATTCCGGCGCTTACCCTTGCGCGTATTACCCGCTTGTCCGCTCCCTTTTTGCGTCAAGGCGAAAGACAATAAAAAACAACCTGACGAATTTCATCGCTTCCCGCGCGCCTAAAGCGGCTTGTGCGAAGGATTTATGCGCCGCGATTTTGGCTGAAAACGGGCTTTCCGGCAATGAGCGGGCGGAAAAGCTGGAAGCGGAGGCGTTTTTGTCTCTTGCAAAATCGGTTGAGAATATGCGAATATAACAGTGGATGTCTATCTCGGAAAACATTGCTAAAATTGAAGAGCGAATTCAAAAGGCGCTTGATACCGCTGGAAGAAAACGGGATGAGATTACCCTTATGGGCGTATCGAAGTTTGCGCCGATTGGTCAGGTTGAGGAAGCCTTTCGCGCGGGTATTCGCTGTTTCGGCGAGAGCAGGGTTAAGGATGCGCTTGAAAAGTTTGAAACTTTCAGGAAGGATCATTCCGGGAATTCCGCCGCGCAGATTCACCTGATCGGTTCTTTGCAGCGTAACAAGGCAAAATCCGCGGCTCTTTTTTTTGACTGCATTCAATCTGTTGACAGAAAAGAGCTTGTCGTTGAACTTGCCAAACACGCGCCAGCGCGAGATGAGCCGTTAGCTGTTTTGTTTGAGCTTCACACGGGCGAAGAATCAAAGAGCGGGTTTGAAAGCATTGACGATCTTTTTCAAGCGGCGGAATTGGTTTTGGAAAGCGGATGTTTGAAACCGGGCGGATTGATGACTATGGCGCCATTCACAAGCGACACAAACCTGATTCGCGCTTCTTTCAGACAGCTTGTTAAAGCGCAAAAAGAGCTTGAAAGGCGGTTTCCCCCGAAAGAAAATTGGGCTTGTCTTTCAATGGGAATGTCAAACGATTTTGAGGCAGCCGTAGAGGAAGGCTCAACCTTGCTGCGTATAGGAAGTTTAATATTCAAGGAATGATGAAAAATATTCTTTTTGCGGTCATTTTTACATTTCTTTTACTGAGTCCGGTTTTACAGGCGGCGGCTCAAAGTTCCTCCGATTCAACGACTTCATCAAGCACATCGGGTAATTTTGATACGAAAAATTTTCCCCAATGGGCAAAAGATCTGCGCCGCTGGGATATAATCGCCTTCGGTTCATTTCCCTTTTCGATGTTTTTCGTCTCTTTTATTACCGACATGTACCGCTGGGATAAGGCAAACGGAATGAACATGAACGACCTTCGTTATGCGCCATGGCCGTTAAAATCAGCCGGAGCAGATGAATGGACAAAGGAAGAGTTTGAAAGGACAATTTTAATTTCTCTGGGCGTATCGGCGATTGTTGCGTTTACCGATTTGATTATTGTATTGATAAAGAGAAACAAGGAGCGCCGCCGGATTGAAAGCAGAGCTACAGGCACTACGGTTGTTACCAAGACGATGCCTGATACCGAAGAGCCTGATATTATTGACGATGAAGCCGAAATAGAAATAGAAGAGGGAGTCATAACGGAGAGCGAAACTGAATAATGCCCTGCCTATCCCATACAATCGAAGAAAATATTTCTTCCGGTCTTCGGCTGGATCGTTATGTGTCAGAAATTATGCGCCTGCTTTCCCGTTCCCAAATTAAGGCAAGGTTCTTAAAAGCGAAAATTAACGGAAAAGATGTTAAACTTTCCCGCCCTGTAAAGCAAGGGGACACGCTTGAGCTATGCTGGGATGATTCTCCCCCTGAAAATATAATCCCGCAGGACATTCCTTTGGAAATTGTTTATGAAGATAATAAATGCGTTGTGATAAACAAAGCGCAAGGGATGGTGGTTCATCCCGGAGCGGGCAATAGGCAGGGCACTCTTGCAAACGCGCTGTGTTTCAGAAAACAGCGTATTGAAGGAATGTCAGGCAGTAAAGAAAAACCCGCGTCTGCCGGTCTTCGTACTGGCATTGTTCACCGCCTTGATAAAGAAACATCAGGTATAATAATCGCCGCATATGACGATGAGACCCAAGCCTTTCTTTGCGAACAATTTAAATTACGCAAAGTCAAAAAAAAATACATCGCGGTTGTCTGCGGCGCGCCAAAAGAAGAAACAGGACGCATAGAAACTTTCATTGCAAGAGACCCAAGAGATCGCAAACGTTTTACAGTTTCGTCTAACGGAAGATCAGCCCTCACTTTTTACAAGGTAATAAAAAGCTGGCAAAATTATTCGCTCTTGCTCCTGCGTCCCAAGACAGGGCGCACCCATCAGCTTCGCGTACATCTGCGCTACATTGGTTGTCCTATCCTCGGAGACCATGTCTACGGTTACGCCGATAAAAATTTCCCTGACGCGGAACTTATGCTGCACTCAAAAAGTCTGGCGATTACCCTGCCCGGCGAAACAGAGGAGCGCGTCTTTTCATCTCCCATGCCGGAACGTTTTCTCGCTATTATAAAAAAACTTGACGCGGATGAAGCCAATGAAAAATGACGCTCCCTATATTCTGGAAGAAACCGGCGATTACGCCGTAGTTTTCAAACCCGCGAAAATACACAGCGCTCCTTTGGCAAAAAAAGAAAGCTCTCCTAAAGACAGCGGCGCTCTCCTTGAATGGTATGCCTCTCATTCTCCCCCCGTAATCGATCTAATGCACCGCCTCGATTTTGAAACACACGGTCTTGTTCTTTTCGCGAAGAATTCCAAAAGTTATGAATTTTTCAGCTCTTTGCAGGACTGCGGAGGATTTGTAAAAGAATACTCCGCTGTTTGCTCAAGTTCCGTCCCCATTGACGGTTTTCCGCCGCCTCCCGCTCTGACCCGCGAACCTTCGCCTGAAAAACCGCTGGTAATAGAAAGCTATTTCCGTCCCTTCGGTCCCGGCAGAAAACAGGTTCGTCCGGTAATCGAAGACGGTAAAAAACACCGCGAAGTTGCAAAGGACAGCGGCAGTTTTTACCGTACGGAAATCATCGGCAGGGACGGCAGTTTTTTTACACTGCGGATAAAGCGCGGTTTCCGTCATCAGATACGCTGTCATCTCTGCTGGATTGGTTTTCCGATACTGAACGATTCCATCTACAACTCACCGTCAGATATGGAAATGCTAGCCCTTCGCGCCCACGCGCTTTTTTTTACCGACCCTTCAAGCGGAGAACCGCGCGAGTACCGTATCGCTCCGCTGGATTTATTCGAAAAAGACCTCACACAAAGACGCTAAGACACGAATTTTTCGTTTCATATATTTGCTCCTTTACCCTTAGAATGTCTCCCTTACCATTGTTACAATTTGAGCTGTCTTTACATCCAACGCTTTAATGCTTAGTCGTTGGTTTGTTCCTGTTCCGGTAATACTGCCTGTAATTACAATATTTGCCCCCAGCATTTGTCCGATTGATATTGCGGATTCTTCGCTGACTTCACCTGACATTTGAAAATTTTGTTCAGCGCGTATGATGTCCAATGTCCTTCTGTCAACAATGGTAAATTTTCTGGCGGATACTAAATTATATTCAAGTTCGTCAACAACAAGGGCGGATATGTCCCTGTTATTCGACGAAATATTAATTACCGCTATTTTTGAATTGGCAGGCAAATCGTTTATAAGATCATCGCTTACAGTATAGATCGCTCTTTCTATTCCGGTAGCGTTTGCTCTGCTTACACGGCTTCTGCTTTGGGATTCGGTTATTTGTTCAAGCGCAATAACATCGCCGGTGGCGGTTATTTTTTGAAAATTGCTCGTAACGGAAAGGGCGAGAACTGGAAGTCCTATGTAACTAAAAGACTCTTCAATAACATAAGCAATACTCGTAAATACGCTTCCTATCGCTCCCAAAGCAATATTCAATATCTCCAAGTTGCTCCAGCCGCCAGTAATATTAATGTTTTTGATATCAACGTTTTTTCCGTATTCATCCTGTGCCTGTTCCAATAATCGGGAATACGCTTTTTTTATGATTGCCTTTTTGGGAATTATATGAAGAAACTGCCATGAAGTAAATGTTGTTTCCACTTTCCCAACTACCTTTACTGTATTCATTTCATACCGTGGGATTGTCCTGTCGGATATTGACACGCATGAAACCAGTGTGATTAAAACCGGCACAAGTACACAAAGAAAAAATGCTCTGTTTTTCATAGAAAACTCCTTTCTAATAATTTGCCTTTCACTTAGCAAAATGCTAATAATATAATACATAATATTGAATATTTGCTATTTGTCAAGCGGCTCACTTAGCATTTAGCATATAATATGGGTCTAAAGGAAAATTTTGTTCAAAATTTGAAGAAATTCAGGAAAATAGAGGGGATTTCTCAGGCAAAGTTAGCGAAGCTATGCGATACCGACTTAAGCTATATAGGGCAGATTGAGATGGGCAAGAGGTTTCCGTCGATCAAACTTATTGAAAAAATAGCCGCGGCTCTCGACATAGAAGCCTACCGTCTTTTTATGGACGAAGCCGGAATGCAATACGGCGATTTGAACGAAGACGATGACTTTCTGTTAAAAATACCGCCGAAAACCCGCAATAGAATGATTAAGCGTCTCAGTGAAGCCCTGAACGTCTGTGTAAAGCAAACCTTAAGCCCTCAATAGAACTGCGCCGAGTGCTTGACAAGAAGAGGGAATGGTGCGATATTATAGGTAGGCGGTAGCCGGAAAAGCCGTATATGCGAGGACGATCCATTGGGTCATGTTTCCCGACTACGGCTTTTTTTTGCTTAAATTTCTTTCAGGGCATAATACCTGAATTTGTCTGTATCATAAATCGCCCTTCGGGTGGTAATTATGACTTTGTAAAGTTTGCCGTTCACCATACAAACGCTTTCAAATTGGCTTGCGCTTATTATTTTCTTTCTGCCTAAATAGTCAGGATTTTCTTCAATAAATTTTCCGTTTTCGAGGAAAAAATCCAGCAACTGAACTGAAATTATATGCTCTCGCTTTCGGGATTTTCTCCACCATTCCATAATACCGTCTTTGGAAACTCTAATCAGCCTTCCAGTATCTTTATTCGTAAAAACTTTCCCCCGAAACCTCTGTCTTGCAATTTGTTGATAGTAGTATTTCAACTGCCCGATTGAAAAATGCTTTTCTTCTTCTGTTTCCCATATTTCAGGAATTTGAGAGCCTGATATGTCTGCCATTAGTAACAACATACCGTAACAAGGGAAAAATGAAAAGGGAGAAAAAGTTAAGAGTGAAACTTTTGCATTTTTAATTTTTAATTTTTAGCAAGTAATTTCGGGGCGGGCGGTTTTTGCCTTTCCAAAACCAGCGAAAAGCGGTATATTAGAGGGTAGGAGATAGCATTAACACGACGTGTTAATGTTCGATTTACGTCGCCGCTCACGCGGCTTAAATTGAGGTTAAATATGCCAGCAACACAAACAGCAAGCCATCTTGATGGCAGCCATCCTGCGGATGGCAATCCCCCTAGTTTTGAGTCGGTTTGGGCGGCTTTGCAAGAAACCGACCGAATTGTCAAAGAAACCGCCCGTCAGATGCAGGAAACTGATCGGCATATGCAGGAAACTGACAAACGGTTTGGGAAACTCAACAACCGTTTTGGCGAAATCGTTGAATATATGGTTGCGCCCAATCTTCGGGGAAAATTCAGGGAATTGGGTCTTAACTTTCCCAAAGCCAATCCCAATTCTGATGTTTCCGATTATGATAATAATATATTCCTTGAAATTGACGTTATGCTTGAAAATGGGGATAAAGCACTATTAGTTGAAGTAAAAACAAAACTCACGACAGAAGATGTAAAAGATCATATTGCACGCCTTGAAAAAATGCGAAAATATGCCGACTTACACGGCGACAAGCGTACATTTTTAGGAGCGGTTGCAGGAATTGTTATGACATCTAATGTAAAAGAGTATGCGTTAGGACAAGGCTTTTATGTGATAGAACCTTCTGGTGAAACTTTTAATATTACTCCCCCAAGCGGTAAACCGAAAGAATGGTAAATTCTTAGCGAAAAAACGTGGGGGCGTTACGGGGGCGTCAGCCCCCGTTGAGGGGGGTGGGGCGCAACGAAGTGCGCCCTAGGGGGGAGACTTCCCCCCTTTTTATTTTTTTCTTTATTATTAAAAAAA
Source organism: Treponema sp. (assembly GCA_031273265.1). Lineage (GTDB taxonomy): Bacteria > Spirochaetota > Spirochaetia > Treponematales > Breznakiellaceae > WQXQ01. Next base: position 194 of record JAISSH010000132.1, on the reverse strand, counting down.
TTGTGGGTGGTGGTTTCAAAAATCAAGTTGTCGGCTTTCCAGCGGATTACTGTGCCTCTGCGGTCGGGCGCGCTGTTGTAGGGCAGGGCGGTTGCGGCGATTTCTTTCGCCGCGCCTTCGGGGATGCCGATTTTGTAACGCTGTGTGAATACTTTGCCGTCGATGTGGACATACGCCTCGCACCACTCGGATAG
>JAISSH010000113.1 GCA_031273265.1 Treponema sp. | reverse complement strand
GTTACGGATATTCCGTCTATTGTTAATGTGACGCTCTTGTTTGGGTCTGGTTGATGATGACTCATTTTGTCCCCCTCACGTTAGCTTCAAATTCCGTCTTGAAGTGTTTCCACGCGCTGTTCAAAGCGGCGGCGGCGGTTTGTCCCAGTCCGCAGAAAGAAGCGTCCGTCATCGTGCGGATAAGACGGCGCAGTGTTTCCAAATCGTCAGTTGTCGCTTGCCTGACCACTCCAGAGTGGTCAGGCAAGTTGGGGACGGCGAGTTTATTCAGTATTTTCAGCAATTGGCGGTTGCCCTCTCTGCATGGCACGCACTTACCGCATGATTCGTGAATAAAAAACTCCGTCACCCCTTTCAAATATTCGATAATGGAGACGCTCTCGTCCATCACCACGATTGCGCCGGAGCCGACAGACAGCCCGGCTTTTCTTAAATCTGTGTAACTGTAAACGGTATCGAGTTGATCAACGCTTCCGATTGCTCCGCTCTGTCCGCCGAGGTGAAAGAACTTGAGCTTCCTGTCGCCTGAAATGCCGCCGCCAAGTTCCGCGTCGTAGATTGCCTCGCGCAGTGTTACCTTGCCGAGCGGGATTTCAAAAACGCCTCTGTTACGGCAATGCCCCGAAAGGCAGATAAGTTTGCTTCCGCCTGAGTCGGGGTGACCTGCTTGCAGATACGCATCGCCGCCCATGTTCACGATGAGCGGAATGTTGGCAAAAGATTCGACATTGTTCACCAGAGTCGGCTGAAGGAAAAGCCCCACTTCCGCCAAATGCGGCGGCTTGATTCGCGGTCTGCCAACCTTGCCCTCGGTGGAATTGAGAAGCGCGGAGTTTTCGCCGCAGACATACGCGCCCGCGCCTGATATTACGTGGATGTCATAGTCTAGGCCGGAGCCAGCAATATTTTTACCGAGGTAACCTGCGGCGCGGACGTTCTCAATTGCCGCAAGGAGCCGCTTTTGCAGTTTGCGGTATTCGCCGCGCACGTAAATGTAACCGGCTTTTGCGCGGAAAACCAATCCGGCGATGATAATGCCTTCCAGCAATTTAAGCGGAAGTTTTTCCATGATGAGCCGATCTTTGAAAGTGCCCGGCTCGCCCTCATCGGCATTGCAGACAATGTACTTGGGAGTTTCTTCAATATGAAGCAAATGTTCCCACTTGCTTCCGGCAGGATACGCCGCGCCGCCGCGCCCGAGGAGCTTCGCCTTTTTCACCTCGGCGATAATTTCTTCGGGAGTGCTTGAGGCGGCTTTTTTAAGCGCGGCAAAACCGCCTGCCTTTTCATATTCAGTTACCGAAAGCGGGTCGGCGTGCGCTTCAGCGCAAGACGCACCCTCGGTCAACATTTTGATCAATTTTGACATAGCGATTGCAACTCCTGGCGAACCTGCGGTTCGCTTTTTCCTTCGCGGCAGCATTTAACCAGCGTTTTCACTTTTTCCTCGCTCAAATTGCCAAACACGTCGTCGCCGATTTTCGCCACCGGACCGACATCGCACGCGCCAACACAGCTTGTGTAAAAAAGCGAAATTTTTCCGTCCGCCGTGGTTTCGCCCATCTTAATACCAGCCGCAGTTTCAAACCAGCGCACAACTTCCGCCGTCTTTGTAAAAAAACACGGCATACTTCTGCAAATCTCAATGACAAATTCGCCGCGCGGTTCCGTGCTGAACATGGCGTAAAATGTCAGCACGTCGAAAATTTTAGAAAGAGGCACTTTCAGCACATCCGCGGCTAACTGCGCCCACTGCTTTTCCACGCAATTAACGCCCGAAGCCGCCTGAATATCCAATAAAACGGCAATGAGCTGTTGGGGATCGTTTTCGTATCGTTCCATTATTTTTAAAACTTGATCTTTAGAGAGATTCTGCATGGTTTGAAGTGTAAATTATTTCGCGGGTTTCCTCAAGACGGCGAATTTGCCGTCGTTGGGGGGTTATAACCCCCCAAACCCCCCTTGACACTTTTTCTTCATTTTCCCATAATTATTTCATGATGCGCCAAAATAGCCGCTGGCTTTGCAGAAAAAACACCTCTTTCCAGACAACAGACAACAGACAACAGACAACAGACAACAGACAACAGACAACAGACAACAGACAACAGACAATTATAGCCATTTTCTAAATAATCATGTCAACTATACATTAGTTTTTCTTGCTATTTTTTTCACATTCAAAGAATTTTCTTCTTTTTTTAAACAATCAGGCAGCGTTGTTTGTCTGTTGTATATCTTTGTCGTTGACAAAGAATTCCGCTTGTAAGGGCGGGTAAATCTACGTGATTGCCCGTTCACAGGGGACGGGAATCATACAAAGGAGTTTCTTATGAAGAGAAACAAAATTATTGCTGTAGCGTTGGTAGTGATGATGATGGTGGGAGCAGTTGTACTGATGAGCTGTTCAAATTGTCCTGGAAATGTTGTTTGTTCCTCCGGTAGCGTCAGTTCGCTTTGTGCTCTTAATGTCACTTCCGCGAGCGATGTTCAAGAAGCTGCAAATTGTGCTGCTTACAAAGATTATCTTGTAGGTAAATCTGGTACCGAGTGTGACTGCTAATTAACAGCAATTGAAAGCGCCGGGGAGTCCTGTTGTGTCCTTGCAGGACACGAGATTGCCCGGCGTTTTTTTGTTTTTTGCATTAAGATTAAAAAAACTGAAGACCGCGCTACATTGCCATCAGTACAACCTGATCACCGTGAGCGCCGACTAATTCACGGTTAACAGGGTCTACTATTAAGTCCATAAACTCAAGAGGAATAACACCAAGAAGGGGTTTACCTTCCGGCAGAACCACTGCGCTTATCGCGGCTTGACGGTCTTTCCATTGTATCGTTACAGGCTCTGTAACTTTACATTCTGTTTTTGTTCCGCCAGCTATGTTGATCATACTATTTTTTACAATGGAAAGACCAAGTTTCCGGCAAATTTCTTCGTTGATAACCAAAGTAGTTGCGCCCGTATCAACAATAGCGGTAAGGGTTACGGTACGGACATCATTTTCCGTGATAATCCCTTCCCTCGCTTTAGCCTCATCACTGCTATTTTTTACAGTTATTTCCGCATAAACATTGCCCATTCTGTTTCTCCCTAATTTCAGTATAAATTGGATTAGCCATTATATTGCACTTAATATTCAGATGTCAATATCGATAAACTTTCAAAATAGCCGTAAATAAAATCCTTAAAAACTGTTATACTATCACCATGAAAGACGATGAACTTGAAAACCTGCTCGTCCCCCGTTTTCTTAACTACGTCCGTTATGACACAGAAAGCAACCGGCACAACGAGGAAACTCCTTCTACGCAGGGGCAATGGGAGCTGGCGAAAGTTTTACAGAACGAGCTTTCGGCTCTTGGATTGAAAGATGTAAAAATTACCGAGCACTGTTATGTGATCGCCCGTTTGCCGTCAAGCCCCGGAAAAGAGAACGCGCCGTGTGTGGGGTTTCTCGCTCATCTTGACACCGCAGGCGACGTAACCGGAAAAAACGTGAAGCCTCAATTTGTGCAGAATTACGACGGAGAAAAAATCGAGCTTACAGGCGGTCTTTGCCTTGACCCGGCAAAAGAGCCGGATTTGGCTTCACACAAAGGCAAGTCTATTATTCACTGCGACGGAACAACTTTGCTGGGAGCGGACAACAAGGCGGGAATTGCCGAAATTATGTCTGCCGTGGAGTACCTTGTTAAAAATCCTGATATAGCGCATGGGTCTGTCGAGATCATTTTTACTCCCGATGAGGAAACCGGCAAGGGGTTGCCGGAATTTCCGCTCAATGAAATAAAGTCCGCCGCCTGTTACACGGTGGACGGCGGTCCTATGGGCGAAATTGAGAGTGAGTGCTTTAACGCGTGGAAAGCCGATATTGAGTTTCACGGAAAAGTGATACACGTAGGTCATGCGCGGGGCATACTCGCAAATGCCGCGCTCATGGCGTCTACTTTCGCGACGCTTCTTCCGCGCAGTGAAAGCCCCGAAGCCACCGACGGCTATTACGGCTACTACTGCCCTATGGAAATTTCAGGCGATTTGGAAAACGCCGCTCTCGAAATCTTCCTTCGCGATTTTGACTTAGACGGCATGAAACGCCGTCTTGACGCGCTTGAATCGTTCGCGAAAACGGTGGAAGCTCAATTTCCCGGCGGAAAAGTCATTGTTAAAACACAACCGCAGTATTATAATATGAAATTGAAAATAGATGAAAAGCCCGATGTGCTGGAACGGCTTAAAAAAGCGATGGTAAATGCGGGCATTGAATGGCGTCTAAAACCCATAAGGGGCGGAACTGACGGTTCGCGGCTGACGGAACTTGGCGTTCCCACTCCGAATATTTTTACCGGAGGGCGGAATTTTCACAGCCGTCTGGAGTGGGTCAGCGTAAGCGAGATGTGCGCCGCATGCAAAGTGATTGTTGAACTGATAAGGCTTTGGGGGAGTAATTAATGGTTGATACTTTAAATACGGCTTTTCGCGATCAAATTAAAAGAGCGTTATCGTTGTCAAAAGTTCCGACTGTAATAACAGAGGAGAACGTGTATCAGGAAGGAGACGCGAACATTCTGCCGCTTCTTGATGAAATGGTTGAATCTTTAATTTTGCCGGGAAGCGGTATTGACGGACTGGAAAATCTCGAAGAACTTTTTTCAAAAGCAGAAGCGGGAAAATCCTGTCTTCTGTTAGTTGAACATTACAGTAATCTTGACTTGTCAATTCTTTCTACGCTTCTGCGCAAAGCAGGCGGACGCGGCAAGGAAATAGACGAATCTATTATCGCCGTTGCCGGAATGAAGCTTAACGAAGACAACCCTGTTGTCGCGGCGTTTGCCGGAGCGTATACCAGAATAGTGATCTATCCGAGCCGCTCCCTTCAGCATCTCAATCCCGAAAACGAAAAGGACAAGGCGGAAATAGCGCGCGGTAATGCAATCAACCAAGCCGCGATGAAAATGCTTATCAGGCTGAAGTACAAGCGCAGACTCGTCCTTGTTTTCCCGTCGGGAACACGTTACCGCTCGTGGGATCCGGAAACAAAGAGAGGCATCCGCGAAATAGACGCGTATATTCGCTCTTTTGATTATTTGTGTTTTGTCGCCCTGAACGGCGAAATTCTGCATGTACAAAAAACCGATATGCTGAACGATGCGGTTGGCAAAGACATTGTGCGCGTAACAGCGGGACAAGTAATATCCTGCAGTGAATTTCGTGATAAAGTCAGAGCCGCAACTTCTGAAAACGACGACAAAAAGCAGGCTGTCGCGGATGAAATTATGAAAGAGCTGGAAAAGCTGCACCTTGCCGCGGAAGAGAAAAGATTAAAATTACTTGAAAATTGACGGCGCATTGCGTTAACCCGGACAATTCCGGGTCTGTTTAACAATGCGCCGTTTATAACCGGATCAGCTTACCAGTTGCCGCCGCCGCCGCGTTCACGGCGAGGTTTATCCATCGCCTCGTTTACGCGCAGTTGGCGTCCTTCAAATTCGCGGCCGTTAGTGCCCGCGATTGCCGCGTTTGCTTCATCATCACTGCCCATTTCGATAAAGCCGAATCCTTTTGAGTTGCCGGATTCACGATCAAAAATGATCTTGGCGGATGCGACGGTGCCAAAACCTGAGAACAGGGTTTTCAGTCCATCTTCGGTTGTGTTGTAGGAGAGATTACCGACATACAATTTCTTAGCCATTGAGAAAATTCCTTCACCCGGAACAAACAGAACGCCCTAAGGCGATACCAGTTTGCAAACGTCCGGGCACGCGCAGACGGATTATCCGTCTAATGGACTTTCGTCCAAGTATTCACGCCCGCAAAAGCAGACGACTCAAATTCCCCCTGTCATACGAACCGGAGAAAATAAGATGCAAAAGTAGTTAAGGGAGAAAAGTGAAAGGATCGACAAGAACAGAACCCCTAAACGCCGCGAATTTTTTGAAAAACCGCAAAAATCAATTTCATTCAAATTCAACAAAATCACCAACTGAGAAAAATATAGAAGTTTTCATGACTTATGTCAAGTCCTTTTAAAAAAAATGTAGTTATTTTGATGTTTTTTCGCGCTGCCTTGTTTCCAAAGAATTACCGCCAAAAATCAATTTTATGGCGGATTTTATATCCCCGGCAGTCCGTAATTCCGGCGATGGCTGGGTTTCCTGCATAGTACCTTCACCTGTCCTGTGGTCGGGCGCGGCAGGTCCCAAAAACGAGCTAAAACCCAGATTGGCGGCGGTTTTAACGCGCCCGGAAAGGCGGCGAACGGGTCGAATTTCGCCGGTAAGGGAAAGTTCCCCCGCGATAACCATGTCCGCGGGCAGGGCAAGCCCGGTTCTGGCTGAATACAGGGCGCAGGCAAGGGCAAGTTCCGCCCCCACTTCTGTAATGCGGATGCCCCCAGCGGCATTTACATACAGATCCTGATCCGAAAGCCGCAGTCCCAGATGCTTTTCCAGCGCGGCGGAAACCCGCGAAACCCTGCCCGAATCAATTTTGTCGGAAAAAACGCGGCTCATCGTACCTTTAGCCGGAATGGTTAGCGCCTGAATTTCTACAAGAATCGTTCTTGTCCCTTCAAGCACAGCCGCTGTCGCCACGCCTGGAGGAAGTTCCCCTTCCCGCCGGACTAAAAAAAGACGACCCGTATCTTCCACCGGCGAAAGCCCCTGCTCTCCCATTGTAAAAATTCCAATTTCATCTACAGAGCCGAATCTGTTTTTCGCTGCGCGCAAAAACCGGCAGTCCGCCGTTCCGCTTAACGCCGAAGTTTTGTCGTTTTGTTCAAAGTACAGAACCGTATCAACCATGTGCTCCAATGTTTTTGGTCCGGCAATTAGCCCTTCTTTGGTAACATGGGCGGTTAAAAAAAGCGCGGCATCGTGTTCCTTCATCCATGAGATTAATTCAAATGAACAAAATTTCATCTGGCTTACGCCGCCCGGCGCGGAACCGCCGTCAGCGGAAAAAAGCGTCTGTGCGGAATCAACCAAAACCAAAACAGGCTTAACATTGTTCAGAACGGTTTCAATTTCTTCAAGGTTTCCGGTACAGAGAATTTCAATGCGTTCCATCCGGCTTTTGTCCGCGCTTATTCCAAGCCTGTCCGCTCTCAGTCTCAACTGACCCGCAGACTCTTCGCCGGAAATGTAAAGTATGCGCCCTTTGGTCTGCGCGGCGGCGGCAATTTGCAGTAACAGAGTTGACTTGCCGATGCCGGGTTCTCCTCCCACAAGAATGGCGGAACGTTTCATAATGCCACCGCCAAGTACGCGGTCAAGTTCGCCGATACCGCTTCCGACGCGGCTGCCTTCCATTGGGTCTACGGTTGAAAGCGGCAGTGTTTGCGGCAGAGCTTCGTTTCTCCTGAGCCGTGCGGAATTTTCACTGTGCGCGGCTGTTTCCACAAGGGTATTCCATTCGCCGCATTCGGGACAGCGCCCAAGCCATTTCGCTTCTTCGCGGCCGCAGGAGGAACATTTGTAAACAAAGACTTTTTGTTTTTTCATTTTGCCTCTTTGCGCGGCGTTACGCGCAAATTAAAACTCCGGGACAATTATCCCGAATCCATGAATGTATTGCGTCTTCCGGCGGCGCGAGAGTGTCAAAAACTATATTTTCAGGCGGGTATCCGTTTTTTTGCAGAAGTTGATAGACCCGTTGCGCGATTTCTAGCTTTCGTTCAAAGGTTTCAGCCTGCCCCTTTTCATCGATCAAATTCACCACTGCCGCCGCGCCGTAACGCAGGACAAGCCGCGCCCGGCGAATAAATTCATCATCACCGTCTTTCAAATTGAGGTGTCCGGCGAATCCCCTGCCCTGCAAACGTTTTAGACCGGCTTCCAAAACATTAAAATTCGCGCTTTTAATAAAAAAGGGAACTTTCGCGGCATAGGGGTTCATCAATGCAAAGTCAAGAAATTTTCCCATAGCCCGCTCGTCGTCAATTTCAATACTGACAACCTGCGCGCCGTCATCGACATAATCCCGCACAGTATCCACCGCGTCTTCATAACTGCCCTCGCCGATATATTTTGAAAAATCGGTTTTAAATGCGGAATTCGCGGCGTTGTTGAAATTGACGGCGTTATCTGCAATACAAAGCGGCTGAAGCCCGGCAAAGAAACCGCGGCGCGGGTTATCAGGAAATTTGCGCGGCTTATAGCTCTGGGCTTTTTTTGCAATCGCGACAATATGAGCCGGAGTTGAACCGCAGCATCCGCCGATAATGTTAACAAGCCCTTCTTTGAAATACTCTTCGATGTTAGCTGACATTATTTCCGCCGTTTCTTCATAACGCCCGAACGCGTTGGGAAGACCGGCGTTTGGATACGCGCCGGCAAGACATGGAGCGGCTTCGGATAACCGGCGGACAAAGGGGAAAAGTTTCTGCGCGTTAAAAGAACAATTCAAAGCGAACGCCCATGGTTTCACATAAACCAAAGAGGCGCAAAAAGCTTCGATGCTCTGCCCGGAAAGAAGTTGTCCTGATTCTCCTGATATAGCGGCGGAGATCATTATCGGCACGTCGATCTGCCGTTCTTCCATAAGACGGCTGACGGCAAAAAAAGCCGCCTTTGCGTTGAGAGTATCAAAAACCGTTTCAATTACGAAGATGTCAACGCCGCCGTCCAAAAGCCCCCTCGCGTTGTCATAATACGCGGCTTCAAGTTCATCCCAGCAAATACTGCGTCTGCCGGGATCGTTTATATCGGGATAAAGACTCGCGCCCTTTGCCGTCGGGCCAATGCTTCCCGCCACAAAACGCTGTTTGCCGATAGCGGAATATTTGTCCGCGGACTTGCGCGCGATACGGGCGGCTGCCGCGCTGATATCGTATGCCAAATTGCCGATACCGTAATCGGAGAGAGAAATTGATGTCGCGTTAAAACTGCATGTTTCGATAATATCCGCTCCGGCGTCAAGGTAGGCGTCATGAATTGTGCTGATCGCCGCGGGTCTGGTAAGGCAGAGCAGATCATTGCAGCCTTCCAACGGCGTGGGGTGTTTCGCAAATTCACTGCCCCTGAAATCTCTTTCGTTAAGATGAAGGGACTGGATCAATGACCCCATGCCGCCGTCCAGAATGATGATCCGTTTTTCGGCGATGGAATTTAACTGCTCCCGAACAGACATAAACTAATTATAACAAATTACTAAATCAAAATATACCCCAAAATCAACATCTTTCCTTCAGAAAAGCGTCAACGGTCATTCTGCTTACGCCATACATCCGTCCAATCGCGCTCTTGGAAAATTGTTTCTCGCGAAGCGCCAGAATCTCATGTTCGTTTCCCGAAAGTTTCACGCGGGCAGATTTTCTTCCGCTGGGTCTTCCAAGAATTTTGCCTTCGGAGCGTTTTCTCGCCAGAGCTTCTTTCGTTCTTTGAGAGAGAAGATCGCGTTCAATTTCCGCGGACAAACCAAAAGCGAAAGCCAGCACTTTCGATTGAATATTATCACCTAACCGGTAATTGTCCTTTATTGTCCAAATTCGCACATCGTTTCGCATCAGGTGGTTAAGGATCGACATAATCATGAATAAATTTCTTCCAAGCCGCGACAATTCGGAACAAATTATCAGATCGTCCCTTTTTACTTCGGTAAGAAGCGAACCCAAAAGCCTCTTGTCAGGCGATTTATTTCCACTGATGGTCTCTTCAATCCACTGTTCAATTTTAATGTCGTTTTTTGAACAAAAACGCTCGATTTCATACCGCTGATTATCAACGGTCTGCTTGTCCGTACTGACTCTAATATAACCGTATATCATAGTTCCTCCAAAAAAAAGTAATGTGTTATTACTTATCGTCTAAAAAATGGGCGCATAACAGCTTTTATGTGAAAATTTTTCGGAACAATCAAAAAAATTATTTTTATAAGGTCAAGACCGTTATCGGTTCATTCCCACTCAATCGTTGCGGGGGGTTTGCTGGAAATATCGTAGGTTACGCGCCCGATGTCTTTTACGGAGTTGGTAATGCGGGTGGATATTTCCAATAGATCGCGGGTTTCAAAGGGGTAGACATCGGCGGTCATGCCGTCGGTGCTGGTGATGGCGCGTAACGCGAGTACCCAGCCGTATTTGCGAACGTCCCCTGCAACGCCCACAGAGCGGATTGGCAGGAGTACCGAAAAAGCCTGCCATATTTCGTCGTAGAGACTTTTACCGGAAGAACCGCGTCGTTTTTTCAGCTCTTCAATAAAAATCGCGTCCGCCTCGCGCAGAACATCGCACTTTTCTTTCGTTACTTCTCCAATTATGCGCACCGCAAGCCCCGGACCGGGAAATGGATGGCGTCCTACAATTTCTTCATCAACGCCGAGGAAACGTCCCAGTTTGCGCACTTCGTCTTTGTAAAGGCGGTCGAGAGGTTCAATTATTTTTCCCGCTTTGCGCTTGGCGTCCACAAGCGGGCTTGCGACATTGTGGTGGCTTTTTATCACATGCGCTTTTTTTCCGATGCCCTTCCCGCTTTCAATGAGGTCGGTGTACAGAGTCCCCTGCGCGAGAAAATAATTTTCCGGCAGTCCAAGACGGGCGACTTCCCTCTCCTGAATTGTGATAAACAAGTCGCCGATAATTCTGCGCTTTTCTTCCGGCTCGCCCTTGCCTTTAAGCGCGGACAAAAATTCGTCTTCGCACATTATTATGTGCAAATTTTTCGCGCCGAGTTTTTCCAGATTGGCGCGCACCGCCGCGGTTTCGTTTTTACGCATAAAACCCGTATCCATGTACATTAAATGAACCTGTTCGGTTTTCAGCGTTTTTAAAAGCGCGGCTCCGGCGACTGTGGAATCAACTCCGCCCGAAATCAACAACAGCACGGGATTTTCTCCGGCGCGTTTTTTCAAGGATTGATTCAGTTCTTCGATGTAGTGTTCCATGCTCCAACCGGCGGTGCAGCCGCATACGCCGAAAACAAACGCGCCGAGTATTTCGTCCCCGCCTTCGCAGTGAGTCACTTCGGGGTGGAATTGAAGCCCGAACCACGGCTTTTGTTCGTGAGCCGCGACAGCGGGGTAACCTGTGCCGCTTGTTCCGTATTGTTTAAAACCGGGCGCAAGCTGGGTGAGCGTGTCGCCGTGACTCATCCACGCCGTGAAAGAATCGCGAAACCCATTCAAGAATTTTTGTATTTTATCGCTGCCTTCATTTTTCTGTATTTTTACTTCAATTCGTCCGTATTCCATTTTTGGCAGAGGCTCAACTTTTCCGCCGAGATCGTACGTCATGCGCTGTAAGCCGTAGCAAATTCCCAAAAGGGGAAGTCCGCAGTCGTAAACTTTTTTGTCGGGCGCGGCTCCCGTATCATACACGGATTCGGGAGAGCCGGATAAAATGATTCCTTTTACTTCATGACTGATAACTCCCGCGTCAAGAGTCGCGTCGCCGGGAATAATTTCGGTATACACGCCAAGGTCGCGCACCCTGCGCCCGATGAGCTGTGTTGTCTGGCTTCCAAAATCAAGAATAAGAATTTTATCCATACATTAAAACCAAAAGTTTTAAGATTTAGTCCACGGACTTTTGCGGATTATCGTCGCTTTGCGATCATAGCCGACCGATACGACATCAATCGGGGTTTCGCAAAAACGTTCGATAAATTCGATGTACTCCATCGCCGCCACGGGAAATTCTTCGTAGGTGAGCGCGTCCGCGAGTGATTTTTTCCAGCCGGAAAATGTACGCAGGATCGGCTTTGCGCCGTTAAGCGTTTCAATTGAAGAGGGAAAATACTCGACAATTTTGTCGCCGATTTGATAACCGATGCAGGCTTTGATTTCGTCAAAGGTGTCGTATACGTCAAGGTGAGTCATCACAAGGCTGTCGATTGAATTGGTAAGGCAGGCGTATCGAAGGGAGACGAGATCGAGGTAACCGCAGCGGCGCGGTCTGCCGGTGGTAACGCCGTATTCGCGTCCTGTTTCGCGGACAAAACGGCAAAGTTCGTCCTCGGAACTTGGATCGAATTCGCTGGGAAGCGGTCCGTTTCCTACGCGGGTTGAGTATGCTTTGAAAACGCCAAGAACTTTGTCGATTGCGCGCGGTCCGATACAGCCGCCAACAGCGGCTCCAGCCGCGCAGGACATTCCGCTTGAAACATAGGGATAAGTTCCAAGATCGAGATCGAGTAACGTTCCCTGCGCGCCTTCAAAAAGCACTTGAGAATTTTTTCGGTGCATAAGGTACTCGCACAAATCGACTGACATTTGCAGAAGCCTTTCGGTAAACGGCGCGAGAAAATCCCGGTCTTCTTTTTCAAGCTCGTCCATTCTTTCTTTCCATGAAAGATCCGCTATGCGGATGCCGTCCCGGTCGCTCTTCATTGAATATGAAATCCCGATGCCGCGCCCTGTCGTTCCAATCGGTTTCTTGCGCGCCGCGTCGCGTTCCTTGTCAATTTGTATGTATCTTGGCAGAACAACGTGGGCGCGGTCGGAAATGAGAACGCGCCCCTTTGTATCAATCCCGCGATCTTCCAGCATTTTAATTTCGTCGAATAACGCCTTTGGATCGATAACCATGCCCGCGCCGAGTATTGTTATTTTGTCTGGATAAAAAATCCCCGAAGGGATCAGGTGAAGCGCGTACTGTTCGCCGCCAATCACGATGGTATGTCCCGCGTTTGCGCCGCCGGCATAGCGGACGATTATCTGCGCTTCATTTGCCAGATAATCAACTATTTTTCCTTTTCCTTCATCTCCCCATTGGGCGCCGATAACAACAACTTTCAACGGATACTCGCTTTAGCGCGGGGTTTTTGCGATGTCACAGATTCGGCGCGCCATGTTGTCAAGAGAAACCTGCTCCATAACATGACCAAGTTCGTAAGCAACGCGGGGCATTCCGTAAACAACCGCGCTGGCTTCGTCTTGACCAAGAGTTATTCCGCCTTCTTTGTAGATGGTTCCCATGTGCTGCGCTCCGTCCCGTCCCATGCCGGTCATGATTACGCCGAGCGCGTGGTTGGAAAAAGACATCGCTACAGAGGCAAAAAGCACGTCCGCAGAAGGACGGTGTCCCGAAACCAGCGGATTGTCGGAAAGGCGGGCTACCGCGCCCGTCCCTTTCTTTTCAACTTCGAGATGTTTATTGCCCTGCGCGATAAGGATTCTTCCCGGCATAATGACATCGCCGTCTTCAGCTTCCTTTACATTCAGCGGACAAATACGATCCAAACTTCTGGCAAATTCATTGGTGAATCCCGCCGGCATATGCTGTACCACGACAATTGGAACTTTTAAGTCCTCGTCCAATTTGGAAAAAACCACACGCAAAGCGTCAGGACCGCCGGTGCTTATGCCAATCGCGATGATTTCTGTATTTCCGGGTTTGCGTACTTGAGCCGGCGGCGCAGCCGGTTCGGTGTGCGGAGTCGCGCTTAATTTAAAATGAACGGCAATATCGGAACTTTTAGCGGAAGGCGTTTTAGCCTGATATTCGGCAGGAGTAAGAACTTTTTTGCCTTTCGATTTGCGGTACGCGGTGCCGTAACCAAGCAGCATACCTACCAACGTATCTTTAACAACATGAATATCTTCGGATATTGAACCGGACGGTTTCTGAATAAAATCGCTTGCACCTAACGAAAGCGCTTCCATTGTTATTTGCGCGCCGCGGGCGGCAATAGACGAAAGGATAACCACCGGAATTTCAATCCCCTGTTCTTTTCTTTTTTTAAGGAATTCTATTCCGTTCATTTCCGGCATTTCCAGATCCAGAACGATTACATCCGGTTCTACGCGGGGAATTTTCTGCAGGGCAAACAGACCGTTCATTGCTTTATCGGCTACTGCCAAACCGGGAGTATCTTCGACCATATGTCCGATAAGATTGCGCATCAGCGCTGAGTCATCAACAATCAATACCGATACTTCATCTGCCACGATAATCTCCTATGTATTTTTTTGATACAATGTCGCCCATTCAGTTTTTAAAAATTCAAATTTTGTATCCATACCGAACAGGGACTCGGAATGACCGATAAAAAGAAAAGACTTGGCTGCCATGGAGTCCCAAAAACGGTTCATAACCGCGGTTTGGGCTGCATCATCAAAATAGATGATAACATTCCGGCAAAAAATGACGTCCAAATTTCTCTGTCCCGAATCGTTTTTTAAATTATGATAGTCAAACTTTATTTTAGCCTGAATATCGGGGTGTATTTTGTAGCCGCCGTCTACCTTGTTAAAATATTTTGCCAAATAATTGTCAGGGATTCCAACAATTCTGTTGTCAGCGTAAAAACCTTCTTTGGCAGTCATCAGACATTTTAAAGAAATATCGCTGGCAAGAATTTCAAAGTGCCAGGGCGGGGATAAAACCTCACTCAAAAGCATGGCGATTGTGTAAGGCTCCTCGCCTGTGGAACACCCCGCGCTCCAAATCCTGATAGCGCCCGGTGTTTTTTTTATTTTTTTTATCTCTGGAATAACATATTTTTCCAGAGCGTCAAAATGAGCCTGATTTCTGAAAAACCGCGTAAGGTTGGTGGTGATTGAGTCAAGAAAACCCTTCATTTCTTCTTTGTCTTTTTTAATTGAATCGTAGTACGTTTTTACAGAGTCTATATTTTTTTCACGGAGACGTTCCTTCAACCTGCTTTCAAGGATAGAACGATTGGTTGGTGTAAATGTTATACCGCTTTCAGTATAGATGAGATCGCGATACAATTCAAAATCAGCATCACCAAGAAAAGTAACATCTGCCATGTTTATAATAGTATGAGAATGGAATAAAACTGTCAATGGCTATTTTGTAATATTCTGTTCTTTGCTTGAAACTTTTAAAATGTTAATATAAACAATTATGGAAGAAACCGACTTAATGAAACTCGATCTCCGCGAGCCGCTTATTTACGAAAAAACATCTGTTCAGCCTCAAAATATGGATAAAAATGAGGAAATTTTGCTCTGTTTTGACCTTGAGCCCGCCCAAAGCCGCAGTATTGAGCCTGATTCGGGGCTTCTGCTTGGCTCTTTGGCTTTTTCCGGGCGAAAATCGGGCGATTTGGACGGGAATCAGGGGGAAAAAGTGTCGCTGCCCGCCGGAAATTACCTGTTTATGCAACAGAAACAGGCTTTAAACAGTGAAGAATGGCTGAATTTGGCAATTGAACAGCAAAAAGACGGTCTGTGGGAGCGGTTTAAGCCTGAAGCGCGGCTGTATGTGCGGTTTTTACACGAAGACGGCGGGTTTGTTACCCAACTTTTTCGCCCTTTAGCGGGTTAAAGCCTTTGAACTTCTACCATGTAGCGGATATCGTGTCCGTTTTCGGCAAAACGCCTCATTTCTATGACAAAGATTATAGATTCACCGCGTGAATCAATCAGTACCCTTTTAAAATTGTACGACAGAATCTGCGGGCGTCTTATCTGCGGATTGCCGATTGTGTAGGTTTTTGCCTGACCGTTTCCATTTATTAAACGGCTTTCCAGTTTGATATGAAATGAAGATTTGGCGTTCTTCCCGCTTCCCTCGATTACGGGAACAAGCTCCGCTTTGTAGGCTTTCCCGGCTATAAAATCGCGGAAATCTATTTTCTCCCCGTACAATGGCGGTTTTTCATCTCTTGAAATGTAAAGAGGCAACCCTTGATTTTGGAAAACAACTCCATAGCGGTTCACAAGGCTGGAATTGCTGTTGATAAGCTGATACAAAATCCCCGAACCGTCCTGCCCAGCTTTTATCGGGCTGTTCTGCGTGTAGGAAACCTTGCCGTTTGGGACATAATTATTGCTTGGCACGTCCACGACATAGAGTTCTGCCCAGGGTTTTAATGTTGAAGATTGAATCCCGTACTGCCCGAACATATAGGTCTTGCCGTCTGGAGAAAAGCCAAGATCGACAAAAGAAGCGGTATCGCCCGCCCACAGAACGGAAGCGCATATAAAAAAAACGCCGGAGGCTATTAATAAATTTTTTTTCAATAACATGGAACTCCCCTTAATCCTAATTATCGGTAATATGCAATTTGTCTTGAGAAAAAATGATTATTAGGCTAGACTTGCCTATGAAGTTATCCGAAAGAAACGCCTTTTTTAAGGCTGGAATCGCCTTTTGCGCCCTTTCTACCCTTCTGATACTGGCTGCCTCTTTCATTGTTGTGCCGGTATATTCGGGCATGGAAGAAAATTTGCGCCGTCCTTCGGACTTTTTTCAGGTTTTTATCGGGAAATTCATTAAAGCCGATTATTTAGCCGTTCACGCCTCCCTCATAATGTCCGTTGTTTTCTCGCTTTTCGGGCTGTCTTTCATTCTCTACTATTTTGAGCAGACTTCGTCCCCAGAAATTATCTATGTCGCCATTTTTTCAATTTCTTTATCGTTTGAGGCGCTCCGCCTTATCCTGCCGTTGAACCTGCTCTATTCCATTCCGTCGTTCTATTTGATGATTTCGGCAAGGGCTCTGCTTTTTGTCCGGTTTTTCGGCGCTTTTTCCCTATTGGCAGCCAGTATTTGCGCCGCCGGTCTTGAGGTGCAAAAAATCCACAATGTCATTCTTGCAATTTTTATTACCGCCTTGATTATTACTTTCGGCGTCCCCATTGATACCGGAACATGGGATACAAGCTTAAACATGAGCAGCGGTTATAATTTCCATTTCAGGATGATAGAAATTGTCGTATTTTTATGCGCGATACTCGGTTTTTTTGTCGCCGTAAATGTGCATGGTTCGCGGGACTACGCCTATATCGGGCTTGGAGTTATGCTTGCCTTTCTAGGCAGAAACCTGCTCCTAAAAACCGATAACTGGGCGTGCCCTGTTCCGGGAATTATCCTGTTGTCTGTCGGGACATGGTTTATGTGCTCAAAAATGCACAAAATCCACCTGTGGCTGTAATTCCGTCAAGATTGCGTCTTTTTTTACCGAATATAGAAGAACAATGTACCCGCGAAAAATTTTTGTCAGTTTTGTTTTGTTTTTAGCAATTTGTTATCCGGCTGCGGCGCAGTCCAACGCCCTTACCACGCCGGATACCGGCGCCGTAAAATACGAGCCGCTTTTTCCATCCGTATATTATACCAGTACGACTGATCAACTGCGAAGATCGGAAAATTCAAAGCCGTATTGGGTGAATACCAAAGAAGAGCTGGAAAAAATTTCACAGGACGCGGCGCATCAAATTTCAATACTTTTGAATAACGATATTCTGGCTTATTACGGACATCCCAATTCGCGTAACATGGGCATACTGGGACGTCATTCGCTGGAAGAGCTTGATAAAATGCTCACCGAGCTTGCGGCGGAGTACGAGGCTTTAAGCGGCGGGCGTAAGGTGAAGAAGGCGTTTTATCTGATCTATGGGACTGTCTGGCCGGAGGGCGAGATAGGGATATTGGGGAGCGAAACTTTGATGCGTTACATCAATTACGGTCTTAAGAACGATATGCTGGTTTTTATCGATCATCAAATCGGACGCTATGACCCGATAGACTCGCTAAAAAAAATACTTCCGTGGCTGCGCTATCCCAATGTGCACCTCGCGCTCGATCCCGAATGGCGCACGACAAAGCCGATGGTGGAAATAGGGCGCGTCTCCGGCGAAGAGCTTAACCGCGCACAGCAGGTGATGGAAGATTATATGATTCAGAACAATATTCCCGGAGAGCGGATGCTGGTTATTCATCAGTTCAACTACATGATGATAAAAAACAGGGACGCTGTAAAAACCAATTTCAGCAGAGTCAGGTTTGTTCACTGCGCCGACGGTTTTGGTCATCCGGGAATGAAACGCGATTCTTACGCCTACAACGCCCTTGCTTCCAACATGCCTGTTAAAGCATTTAAATTATTCTATAACCTTGGAATTCCGGGCGCAGGCTACGACAACCCGCTGATGTCGCCGAAAGACGTGTACAATCTCAACCCCCGACCGTACATAATAATGTATCAGTAACTCCGGTTCACTTTTCACGGACAAAAATTTTATAAATCAGCAGCAGCAGGTTGTAGTACATATAGGGAAAAAATCTTAAAAATTTTATCGGTTTCTGAAAACAGTAGCCTATCCATTCCATGCCGTGATTGAAAGCGCCCCTTGACGGGTGTTTTTTCTTCTCCGCGAAAACGTCAAAAATGTCACTGCACCAAAGACGCAGTCCGCTGTTTCCAAGCGCGAGATTGTGTCTGGCTATCCATCGCTCTTCGCCCCGTACTCCTTTCCCCACCAAAAGCAGGGAAGGCGAAGCTTTTTTAATGGCTTTGATAATGGTAGATTCATCGTGCCGTTTAAAATGACCGGGAAAACGCCCGACAATGCGAAGTCTGGGGAATGTCTGCCGTATATTTTTTTCAGTTTTTAAGAGAACCTTTATTTTGCCGCCCAGAAGATAGCAAGAAAATTCACGCTGTTCCAGAATCGTAAGCAGGCTTACAACAAAATCAAACGGCATATAGCGTATGGCTTTTTGCCCTTTTAGAAACTTAACTCCTCTGATCAGGCTTTTCGATATTGGGATTACAATGGAAGCTCTTGTAACATAAGAACGGTAATCGTTGTTTCTCCGGGCGCGCAGAAGATCCCACAGGGAAAGAAGGACGATGTTATGTTCCTTTTTTTCTTTAAGCAGATCGTACACTACATCGCCAAGCTGATCCGGCGCGATAATATCAATGGGAACTTTCAGCAAATTTACACGCTGTCGTTTTTCTTTTGTTTCAGTTTCCACGAATTTTTCTCCAGTAGTATTATTCTAATTGCCGCCGCGCAGTAAAGGGCGGCTGTTTCCGTTCGTAAAATTGTATCACCAATGGTTAACGGCTTAAAACCGTTTTCCAGAAAAAGAGAGACTTCCTTATCGGAAAATCCCCCTTCTGGACCGACAGCCAGCGCAACAACTCCGGGGCTACTATCAAGATAACTGTGAAGGCTCTCCTGTGCAAGACCCCTGTGGTGAAACAAAAGCCCAAGCGCCCCGCTTTCCTTTAATTTTTTCCAGTAGTCAAAAAGTTCGCTCATTGTCAAAGGCGGGCGGACGGCGGTCATTGTTTTGGAGCCGCTCTGCTGTCTCGCTTCTTTTATTATACGCTCCCAGCGGGAGAATTTCTGCCCTCCCGCGCCTGTCTTTGCTACGGAAAATTCAGACACAAAGGGGATTATCTCCGTAATGCCTCCCTCCGCCGCCTGCCGCACAATCATGTCCATTTTTTCGCCTTTTGGCATGGCTTGAAGCAGGACAATCGGCGGCATTTTTTCTTTTGCGGCGGCAGGCGGCGTTTCGCCGGAAACTGCTTCCGGCGGCAGGCATTTCCCCGTTAAAACGCCGCGGCTGATTGACAGCACCTGAACAAGTGTTTCTTCTCCGCCGGGCAGGAGGGCTGGAAAAAATTCCCCAACGGCAAGACGCCGTACGGTAACAAGATAGCGGTAATCGTCGCCGTTAAGCCGGACGGTTTTATCTTTGCCCGGCTCTCTGTTCAAAATAAACTGTTTCACGAGGCAAGCGGCTGTTCTTCCTCCGCTTCTTCCTGCAGGGCTTTTAGAGTTTTTGTGGTTTTCATAAGGCTGGGATAAGAGCCGTTCCGTAAAATGTTTAACGCCTCCTGTAATTGCACATCGTATTCCAAATCGTAAACCGGAGCGAAACTTGTCCGGTTCAATTCGTTTCTGATCATCCGTTTGAGCAGGGACAGATTGAGGTGGTACTCGCTTTCAAGGCTTGCGGCGAACGCTTCAAACTGAGCGGGCGCGGGGTACGGGTTTTCCGCCGCAAATTCGGGAATCCTGTTTGCGTTGATAAGCTCGTTTAATTTTACCGAGTCTCCTTCCGTGTATTCGGGAAATTTCACCTCACGGTCGGGCGGAATGCCTATTTTATCAATATTAACGTCGCTTGGCGTATAATAACGCGCCGTTGTCAGTTTAAATCCCGCGCTGTCTATACGGTGCACCTGTTGAACCGATCCTTTCCCGAAAGTTTTTTCACCTACAAGGTATGCCCTGCCCCTGTCCTTGAGCGCGCCGGCTACTATTTCGGAAGCCGAAGCTGAACCTCTGTTAATTAAAACAACAATGGGAATATCGTCGGAAACAAGCATGGGACGCCTTGTTTTGATGTCCCGGCTTTCAAAACGTATTCTGGATTTGGTGCTAACGACAATTCCGCCTTTGAGAAACAGGCTTGAAACATCAACTGCGGAATCCAAAAGCCCTCCGTAATTGTGCCGTAAATCCAGAATCAGGCTTTTGTAATTACTTTTTTTAAAATCATTAATAGCGTCGATTGTTCTGTCTATCGTCATTGGCGTAAATGTGATGAGTTTTAAATAGCCGGTGTCGCCTATCATCGCGTGTTTAACGGTGGGCACCTCAATTTCCGCCCTAGTTATCGTAACCGAAAATTCCACTTTGTCTCCGCGCTTTATCAGCAGTTTCACATCATCTCCCGGAGCTCCCCTCAATATGCCAAGCACTTCGTCCATTGTCAGCGTATCCGTCGGCGTTCCGTCTATTTCGGCGATAAAATCACCGGGATTGATTCCAGCGCGCCAGCCGGGAGTGTCCTCAATGGGAGACACAACTTCGACATACCTCGGTTTTCCGTCCGGTCTTGCGCCGACAGACTGAATGATATTGAGTCCGACTCCGCCGAATCTTCCGAGTGTTGTGTCGTTTAAATCCTTCATTTCGGATTCCGCTAAAAATGACGAATACGGATCATCAAGGGCGTTTAACATTCCGTGCATAGCCCCCTCAAATATCACCTGCGGGTCAACTTCATCAACATAGTAACGCTGTATGAAGTCGAAGACGCTATGCATTGAAGAGATATATTTTTGCGTCTGTTGATATTGACTTGCCGCTCCCGGAAGCAAAGCTTCATTGTTTCCCTGCGCCGCCGCTCCGGGAATTACGGCAAAGGCAAACAATACGCAGATTGCCGTCGTTGTGATAATCCACAGCCATTTTATAGGTAGTCTTGGGTGTTTTTTTCCTCTCATGTAAAACTCCTGTATAGTTAGTCAAACTGCCGTTGGTTTACTGGTTATTTATTATTAATTATGATATATTTTTGGTAAAAGGGGTAGTAGTATGGCAAAAAATAAAACATTAAATAAAAAACTCACGGCGGTGATTATCCCGGTTGTGGTTTTTATTGTAATTTCCGTCCTTCATTTACTCGGCGTTTTCCATTTTCTGGAATATAAATCATACGATCTTCGGGTCAAGCTTATGGCGGGTTATACGCGCCCTTCCGATGACATAGTTGTCATTCTGCTCAGGCAGGACTGCCTTGACTGGGCGAAAGAAAAAAGAGGATGGGGCTGGCCGTGGCCGCGGCAGGCGTACGCCGAAGTTGTAGATTATATGAACCTTGGCGGGGCAAAATCCGTCGCCTTCGACGTAATTTTTTCCGAACCTTCAATATACCGCAACGCCAGACAGGATGAAATAATTGACGACATGATTAAAAATCTGGAAGTCGTCCAAAGCACTATGGAAAGCGGACCGCAGCGGAGGGGATCGGTACCAACGTTCATGAACATAATCAACAACCTGCACAATCTGAGCGCAAGAGAAGACGACGCGTCTTTTGCGAGAGCCGAAAGCGATTATGGTAAAGTTGTTCAAACTGTCTTTTTTTCAAGTCAAACCGGAAGCGTTAATTCATGGCCTAACAACATGAATAAGCCGCTTTTTCAACCTGTGAATTTCGGCTCATTGCTGGACAACTTTGATATTGGGGAAGGAACCGGCGCGCAATTTCCAATTCCAGAAATAAGGGACGCAGCCGGCGCTCTGGGAAGCGTAACCGGTAAAACCGACTCTGACGGAATAATCCGCCGGTTGAAATTATTTACGTTGTTTGACGGTCAGGCAGTGCCGGGACTTTCTACGGCTTCGCTTCTTGTTTCCGGGCATGAAAGACAGATCAGCTACAACGAAAAGAAGAATGTTATTGAATGGGAAAATTTTTCCGTCCCCGTAGATAAAAACGGAAGCGCCCTTCTGCGCTTTCGCGGAGAAATAGACCGTTATGTTTACTACAGGGCGATGGATATTATTCAAAGCGCGGAAGCGTACGGAAGAGGCGAGGAGCCTATACTGTCGCCTGAAAATTTCAAGGACGCTTACGTGTTTTTCGGGTTTTACGCGCCAGGGCTTTTTGATATTTTCGCGTCGCCTATTTCCGCGCTGTATCCGGGAATGGGATGTCACATAACAATGCTTGACAACCTGCTTCAGGGTGACTTTATCAGGGAAAATCCTGAGCATATCAACCTGATTATCCTTTTTGCCGTTGTGGCGTTGACTGTTCTGCTCGCGTTGTTTTCGCACCGCATTTCCGTTTCCGTAGGCGGGATTGTTTTAATCGCCGTCGCGATAATCGTGTCGGCATTCGGCGCGTATCATTTTAACGGTCTTTGGCTGCCGATGATAACCTTTTTAATGGGAACCCTCGCCGCGTTCATCACCGTTACCCTTTACAATTATGCGACCGAGGGCAGCCAGAAGCGCTTTATAAAATCGGCGTTCTCCCAATACCTGTCTCCAAAAGTAATTGAGCAGATAATTCTTGATCCCTCCCAGTTAAAGCTTGGCGGTGAAAAAAGAGAGATGACGGCGATCTTTACCGATATTCGCAGTTTTTCCACCATTTCGGAAGCGCTGGGAGACCCGACAAAACTTGTAGAACTTTTAAATTTCTATCTGACAAGAATGAGCAACATCGTTCTTGAAAATCAGGGAACCATCGACAAGTACGAAGGAGACGCGATTATCGCCTTCTTCGGCGCGCCTGTCCGCCTGACCAACCACGCGTCGCTGGCGTGCCGCGCCGTCATTAACATGAAAAAAGCGGAGGCGGTAATAAACCGCGATGCCCTTAACCAGGGACTTATCACCGGCAAAGTGATGGAAGCGTTAGCTGCAAAAAAAATAATAAGAAGCATCGACGACCCATACCCTCTTTTTACAAGGCTGGGCGTTAATACCGGCGATATGGTTGTCGGCAACATGGGCACTCCGAATAAAATGGACTATACAATTATGGGAAACGCCGTAAATCTGGCGGCGCGGCTGGAGGGAGTCAACAAACAATACGACACGGGCGGTATTTTGATCAGCGAATACACAAGAGATGTAATAGGCGATGAATTTGTTCTGCGTCCTCTGAGCAGGGTGCGGGTAGTTGGAATAAACACGCCCTTGCGTCTTTACGAGCTGTTGGACATCGCCAGCGGAGCTTCTCCCGATTTGCTCGCAATGGTAAAAAGCTGGGAACAGGGTTTCGCTTTATATGAAAAGCGCGACTTCCTTGCCGCGAAAAACATTTTTCAGGCGATCTGCGAAAAGAATGACACGGACATGGCGGCAAAGAAATACCTTAACCGGTGCATTAAATTCGCTTCCGCGCCGCCTGATGACGCCGCATGGGATAACGGAGTAGATAATCTGATGGAAAAATAGGCGCTACGACGACCGCGATCTTATCGGTCTTAACTGCGCCTGTGTTACTTTTTTCGGGTCATTTACTCCGATTGGCAATTCCCTGCCCTCTTCGGGAGAAACGTCCTCTTCTTCGAATTTGCCGTCCGCGTCCCACAGCTCGTTTTGGAAAGGCTCTGAATCCACAAGCGCCAATTCCTCGTTTTCCAGCCGCACCGCGATAAGTTTTGTTACGCCCGATTCTTCCATAGTAACGCCAAGCAGGGTTCCCGCTCCGGCGACTGTTTTCTTGTTATGTGTAATGATGATAAACTGGCTTGCGTCGCTGAACTCGCGCAGAAGATGCACAAACCGCCCTACGTTTTGTTCGTCAAGAGCGGCGTCAATTTCGTCTAACAGACAGAAGGGGCTGGGCTTTACCATGTAGGTTGCGAACAGAAGAGCCACCGCCGTCATTGAACACTCGCCGCCTGAAAGCAGGCTTAAATGTTCCAGTTTTTTTCCCGGCGGCTGGGCGAAAATTTCAATGCCCGATTCAAGCACATGGTTCGGATCGGAAAGGCGCAGTTCCGCGCGTCCGCCGCCGAAAAGCCGCCGGAACATATTGTGAAAATTTTTCTTGATGCGGTTATAGGTTTCAATGAACAGCGCGGAAGATTCCTGGCGAATTTCGGAAGTGAGGTCTTCCAGGTCTTTGCGGGCTTTTTCAAGGTCTGCCATCTGACCGCTGAGGAAGTCGTAGCGTTCTTTTGTTTCCGCGTATTCTTCAGGAGCCATAAGGTTTACAGAACCCAGTTCCTTCATTCGCGCACGCGCGGACGCGAGCTTTTCGCGTAACTGAGCCTGCGGCGCGGTAATGGTAAAAATGCGCTCTTCAAATTCCAGCAGATCCCTTGAGTGGGTCTCGCGGAAATTATCCTGAATGTTTTTAATTTCCATTTCGGACTGCACAAGTTCCAGATGAATTTTTTCGAGGGCTTCCTGCACTTTGGAAAGTTCCGCCGTTCGTTTGTTGATGGTTTCTTTTTTGCCCGCGACATTTTCGTTTCTTTTGCGAATGTCCTGTTCAAGCCTGTCCAGTTCCGCTGTAAACGTTTTTGTCTTTTCTTCGATGACGGCAATTTCACCCTGAACGGAAGCGATGCGTCCGTCGATTTCTTCCAGTCTTTTCCGGTAGAGAAAAAGTTCGCCGCGGATATTTTCCAAAAGCTCTTCCTGACCGGAAAGTTCCCTCCTGATCAGCTTCGCCTGTTCTTCCGCGGACTGCGCGCGGACGTTCATCTGCGCGCGGTTAACCTTCAGATTTTCCAGCGTCGCGCGGTACTCGTCAATTTTCGCCATAAGGCTGATATTGTCTTCGCGCAGATTTTTTATCCACCGCCGCCGCTGTTCAATGCCCTCTTTCGCGCCTCTGATCTGCGCGTCCAACGCCCTCTTTTTGGTGATGATCCCCTGCGGCGCGAGAAACTCGTCGATGAAAGTGGCGGAATGTTCGCGGTAACTTTGAAAAAGCACCATCGCTTTTTCCGCGTCAGAAGCGGCTTCGGCAAGACCTGCTGCCAAACTTCCGGCAATGCGCCCAAGTTCTTCGGCGTTAACGGCTGTCGCGGGCGCTCCCGCGGCGGCGGCAAGGTCGCGGACTATCTTTTCCCTGCCGGAAAGAATTGTCCGCAGACGACCGAGAGTTTCGTATAACGCTTCTTCGGCGTTTTTACGCTCGACTGCGGAATAGCCGGCTTTTTTTAAGCCCGCGTCCAACTGCGCCACGATATCGTCGGTAATTTTTGCCAAGTCTTTTTCAAACGCAGTCTGTTCTTTTTCCAGACCGTGAATTTCATCTTCGCTTCTGCGCGTATCTTTTTCATTTTCGCTTATGCGCGAGGCGGCAAGCTGTATGTTTTCTTCGAAAGAGCTGATGTTTTCCTCTATTCCTTCGCACTGTTTCCGCAGATCGTTTACAACAGCGTCCTGTCCGGCGGCGTCATTGTTCAGTTCCTTAATTTTTTGAGCCGCTTGTTTTTCACGCTCTTCATCCTGCCCAATTTTTATTTTGTTCTCGCCGCGCTGTTCGTTGAAAAGGCGAATCTCGTTTTCGCGCGCGTTTTTTTCCAGAGCAAGACCGTACATATTTTTCTGCAGTTCCACAAGCCGCGCTTCCATAGAATTCACTTCGTCCATGTGCGCTTCAAGCGCTCTGTTTTCCGCTTCCATTTCCGCGCGAATCCTGTCGCGGTCAGCCGTCCGCCGCCTGAGCGTTTCGTTGCGCTCGTCCCTTTCGTACCGGAACTGTTTCAGCCGCAGAAGCTGAATATCCAGTTCGTAGTTGAAAATCTCGTCGCGCAGAGTGCGGTACTTCAGCGTTTTTTCGGATTGAATTTTCAGGCTGTCGTGGGAGCGTTTCACTTCGGTCAGGATCAATTCAACCTGACGGACGTTTTCTTCGGTTTTGGCGAGGTTGCGTTCCGCTTCCGCGCCCCGCTCCCTGTAACGGGTGATTCCCGCCGCTTCTTCAAACAGGTAGCGCCGCTCTTCGGGCTTGGAAGAAAGTATCTGATCGATTTTTCCCTGTTCCATTACCGAGTAGGCGGTCTTGCCTACGCCGGTGTCCCAGAACAATTCGCGAAGGTCTTTAAGCCGGACATGCGCCCCATTGATAAAATACTCGCTTTCGCCCGAACGGTAGAGCCGCCGCTTGATCTCAATTTCCGGCATATCCATCGGCAAAAGACCGGCTTCATTTACGATAGTGAGGGCTACTTCCGCCACATTCAGAGGTTTTCGGGCTTCAGTCCCGTTAAAAATCACATCTTCCATTTTATCCGCGCGCAGGGATTTAACGGCGTGTTCCCCCAGCACCCACTTGACCGCGTCAACCACATTGGATTTTCCGCAGCCGTTGGGTCCCAAAAGGGCGGTAATGCCATCGCTAAACTCAATATCAGTACGATCGGCAAAAGATTTGAAGCCGAGAATTGTAAGGCGCTTGAGAAACATAACTTATCAACTATACCATATAAATTGACGCTGGGGAATAGGCTAAGTCAAACTCCTATACACAAGTTTAGCTGTCTGCGTTTATTTCTTTTTCCATCCAGTAATCGTTAAGAAAAAACCCGTCCCCAAGCGGCTGATCGACGGTTTTTACTTCATTAAACTCCATGCAGTTCCTTGTCCCTTTTTCTGTTCAGCGTTTCAACCATTATAATTTTTAGTATTAATATCGCCCCGATAAAAACAGGAAATATGTTAAAACTCATTATCGAAGCAAGCCACCCGAAAACCGGGGGCATCAATGTAGTACCGATATACGCGCTCCCCATTTGAATACCCATCATCGCCTGCGAATATTCTTCCCCGAAATTTTTAGGCGTCTCATGCAGAAGGCTGGGATATATGGGAGCGCAGCCTAGACCGATCATGAACAATCCCGGCAGAAGTGAATTTGTAAACGGTAAAAGCAAAACCGCAATTCCACAGCCGATTATTATCTGCCCCAAGCGAACCATCTGTCTGTTATTCAATTTCATTGTAATAAAGCCGGAAATAAAACGCCCTGATGTTATTCCGATATAGTACAGCGCTATCCACTGGGCGGCGATTTCCGGCGATATTCCTTTTTCCATTACGAGAAAACTAGCTCCCCATAAGCCAGTTACTGTTTCGATACTGCAATAACAAAAAAACGCCGTGAGAGCCTCTTTTACTCCGGCAATGCGGAACAATTCCGCGAATTTAATTGAATCGCGCCGCGCCGGATTGTCCGTTACGCGATTATTTTTCCATAAAGGCAGAGAAATGAACAACACCGCAACAAGACAAAACTGAATTATGCTTATAGTCCTATAGCCCAAATTCCACGATCTTTGCTGAATTAAAAACGCCGACATAATTATCGGACCGACAGACGCGCCAATGCCCCAGAAACAGTGAAGCCAGCTCATGTGCCTCGCCTTGTAATGAAGCGCCACATAATTATTCAGCGCGGCGTCAACAGAACCGGCTCCCAGTCCCAA
>JAISSH010000035.1 GCA_031273265.1 Treponema sp. | reverse complement strand
ACTGTTTTATGAAGGTTACTTCACTACCGCTAAACAATATTGTATTCCCAGCTAGCGTCCCAAACAATTGATCACCACCATAATATAAAGTTACAGCAGAGCCGGAAATGGAATATGTTCCCCCCACTGTTCCTTCAGAAGAAACCATAGTAAAAGTCGAGCCACTGCTGAACGTGAGAGAAAAATTATCACCTTCAAAATTGGCACGCCATGTGGTTCCCGCCAAGGCATCTCCCTCAGCAGGATCATCCTCGCAAGCCACCATTATAAACCCGATTACCGTAATTGTTGCGATAATCCCAATGAGTCTGAATAAGTTCTTCATAAAGAACTCCTTTTTGTGATTCCTACCACTCTTTGGCGGAAATCGTGTAGCATTTCCCGCCCATACGGGCGGGTTTAACCTTCTTCTTAGAATAACATTCCTTAAAGGAAAGGCATAATAAAAAAATAATGCTTTTATGGAAGTTTGTCAATACCAATTATCCCAGTAGCCTTAAAATAAACATCCATGACAAGTTTACGGGCTTTATTGGCTCAGAATATCAAGCAAAGACGGCGAATTTTGGGTATTACACAGGCAAATTTGGCTGAAAAAGTAGGAACTTCGACCCATTATATAGGTCAAATTGAACTGGAAAACAAATTCCCAACGCCTGAAATGCTGGAAAGGATAGCAACCGCTCTTGAAATCGACAGCCCGCAACTCTTTTCGCAGGAATTTTTCCCTATAGAATCTGTACAACGGTTTCAGGAAGGCGTTTTGTCCCGTTTGGGGACAGTGGTTGCCGAAGCTATTACTTCTGAAATGTCGCAATTACAGAAAATGGGGTAATGCAGGAGTGTTACTTATTCACCTGAGACTGGGAAAAAAGCGTGCCTGACCGCGTTGGCGTTCCGGCGGGGTCGTCAAGGCTTTTTTATAAATTAACGGCTATTTTTTCCCGTACCATTTCGCCGATAATCTCTGACGGCGTTTTGTGAAACGCTTCGGCTTTTGTCATAATGTAATTGGCTGACACTTCATCAAGAGCGCCAAGTAATGCGCGTTGACGGGCAAATATCCCCGGTATGTTGGTGAGACGCGGAGTCGTTTTAGTCAACAGCTCGTCAAGAGCGTCATATTCTTCATCGGTCATATCAGCCATGATCTTCTCCTTTAATACCATATTTCTTGCGGAACGATTCCCGGCATTTCATAGCATGAAAAACTTTAATCAATTGATCGTTAATTAAATTATACATAATTTCAATAGCGTTTCCTTTGGTGTCAAATCCAATTATAGCATAGGTATCTTCATATTCGTCAACAAGAAACTCGCCAATAAGCGTTCTCACCGCCCACCGAATATCGGCTTCGCTAAATCCATGCTTAAACGCTGACGGTACGAAAATTATTTCGGGTCCCATAAATGTATTATACGTTACATACAGTATTCTGGCAATGAGGAAACGGCAGGCAACATGGAGTGCTTGATTCTTACCCCCTCCTCACATAGAGCAAAAAAGCCGTATTTTTCAATAAAAAATGTTTCAGTTTTTGATTTAAATTGATCGGTTTTTTACCTATAATGATAAGTATGGCAAGGAAAAAAGGAAAGAATATCATCAACAAATTCTCTCTCATTCTTCTCTTTTCACTTTTCATTATTATCTTGCTTGTTTACAACGCAATTTCTTTCGACGTACTCAAAGGGGTTTCTTTCTCCCGCGCCTATTTTGACCGCGACGGCAAACTTCTCAATATTTTTCTGTCAACCGATGACAAATATCGGCTCAGGGCGAACCTTGCCGATTTTCCGCCTCAGCTTATTGAAGCGACTCTGTTGCAGGAGGATCGTTTTTTTTACGGGCATTTTGGATTCAACCCGATGTCCATGTTACGCGCTGGTTGGGAAACTTATGTGAAGAAGGAACGGCGCGTGGGCGCTTCTACCATTACCATGCAGCTTGCGCGTCTGCGTTACGGGCTATATACGCGAAATCTGCTGGGGAAAATACGGCAGAGTTTCACGGCGTTGTTTTTTGAAATTTGTCTTTCAAAACAGGAAATACTGGAAGCCTATCTCAATCTTGTTCCCTGCGGCGGTAACATAGAAGGTTTTCCTTCCGCCGCGTGGTTTTATTTTGGCAAAGATATGAAAGAACTTTCACTGTCGGAAATTCTCAGTCTGGCGGTGATTCCGCAGAATCCGGCAAAACGCGCGCCGGTTAGCACTGCCGGTGAAATTGGCGAACTCATTGAGGCGCGCAGGACGCTGTATGCGGCGTGGCTGAATGAACATCCGCAGGACGCTTTTTTGGAAGCCGAAATGGATATGCCTCCCTATCTTGAAAACCAATTTCCCCGCCGTCTTCGTCACCTAACAGAGTATTTGAACACTCAGCCGCTTCCTCAAGCTAACCGCTATCATACTGCCGTCAATTTAAATTTGCAGAATATCTGCGAACGCGAGATTGAATCGTTTCTGGTGAAGAATCGCGGCTGGGGAATCAATAACGGCAGTATACTTATTGTCGATCATACCAACATGGAAGTTTTGGCGGCGATAGGATCGGCGGATTATTTTAATGATGACATTCATGGGCAGGTGAACGGCTTCGCTTCCAAACGTTCTCCCGGCTCAACGCTTAAGCCTTTCATTTACGCTCTCGCGCTGGAACAGGGACTCATCCACCCGGAAAAAATGCTCAAGGATACGCCTGTCGGATTCAGCGAATATACGCCGGATAATTTCAAGGGAGAGTTCAAAGGACCGATACACGCGTGGGACGCTCTTGTAGACAGCCGGAATATTCCCGCAGTACAGCTTGCGCAGGATATTCGAACTCCCGATCTTTACGACTTTCTTTTTTCAGCGGGAATTTCAGGATTAAAGGAAAAAGAACATTACGGTCTTTCCATTGTTTTGGGAAGCGCCGATTTAACCATGCTGGAACTTGCCGGACTATACGCGGCTTTGCCTAATGAGGGAATAAAAAAAGAACTCAAGTTTTTTTCGGGAAGGGACAATTCCGGGATAGGCAAAAAACTGTTAAGTCCCGCGGCGGCGGCAATTACAATAAAAATGCTAGAAAGGAATCCCGCGCCGGACGGACGCATGGAAGTCAAACGCTCCGTGCCTGTCGCCTACAAGACCGGCACTTCAATCGGTTTTAAGGACGCATGGTCTATTGCGATTTTCGACCGTTATGTGATATGCGTGTGGCTGGGGAATTTTTCCGGTGAAGGAAACAGCGCATTCATCGGCAGACTCAGCTCCGCGCCTCTGTGCTTTAACATCATTGACGCGATACTCGCTGATACTCCCGACGCAAATCTCCTGCCGGGGCGACCTTTGCCCCGCGAAGTAACAAAAGTTGAAGTGTGCGCCGTTTCGGGAGACATTTCCAACGACGACTGCCCTCAGTTAATCGAAACCCTTTTTATTCCCGGCGTTTCACCGATTAACCGCTGCCGTATTCATCGGCGCATTTACATTGACACGCGCACAGGATACCGGACGAACGAAACCGAAGGACGCTTTATCCGCAGTGAGGTGAGGGAATTCTGGTCTACGGATATTCTTGAAATATTCAATCTTGCCGGGCTTCCCCGCTTTTTACCGCCGCCTTATCCGCCCGATACCGGCGCTCCGGCGGACAGAGGTTTTCCGCCTTCGATAATTTCCCCCCTTGCCAATACCGACTACATCATCCGACCGGGACTTGCCGCCGACAGCCGTTTTAATCAACTGGTTCTTTTGGCGGCGGCGGATCAGGACGCGGGCGAACTTTTTTGGTTTGCCAACGCCCAATTTTTGGGACGCGCCCGTCCCAGCGAGCGTTTTGTCTGGACTCCCGAACCGGGAAAATGGAATCTGTCGGTGGTTGATAAATTGGGACGTTCATCGGGAATCAGCGTGAACATAGAAACATCGGTTGAATAGTGATATTTTGAAGGAAACCCAACCGTATCCTTTTTCATACACCCTTAACTTATTACAAAAAAGCAAAAACCAAAAGCGAAAATATTGTTTTATTTCTTTCCTTTTGTGCCGATATTTATAAGGGGGACTCTGTTCCATAGTACTGTAATTTTCCCCTAATAGATTTTTTATATATTTGGAAGGAAAGAAATGAATACTGTAAATACCAGCGACCTTGAACAAGGTCAGATTTACTCAGCGGCTGTCTATTCAGAGGGAACTAATCTCTTGGTTCCCGCGCTGGTTCCGCTTCGTCAAAAAGATATTGACCTCCTTAATACATGGGGAATCAAAACAGTTACGACAGAGGGAACTGTTATCGGGGTTGGCGCGGATGAAGACCTCGCCATCGGGGAAGAGATAGAAGAGGAAGAATTTCAACCTGTAAGAAGAGGTCCCGTAAAATTTTCAATCAGCGATGTTCAGCAGAATTCCGCTCCGTACCGCGCATACAAAAGCCTTATAGAAAAACTCAGCGGCGTGTTTACAAGCTTAAAATCCGGCGTCGATATTGAAATGCGCGTCATCGACAATATTTGCGTTCAACTGCTTCAGGATTTGAGGGATCACACCAACAGCTTTATTGATTACATACTTGGCGGGGAAGTTATCGGACATGAATTGGCGAAAAGCTCCGTAAACGCCGCAATTCTTTCGGCATTGATGGCTCAGGAACTTCATCTTCCCAACCACAAAATTCACAATATTGTCGCGGGAGCGCTGCTTCATGATCTTGGTATGCTCAGGCTGTCCAAAGGTATCACCGAAAAAAAGGGCGGGCTTTCCGACGCGGAGCTTGAACAGATAAAAAGCCATCCTATGCACACATCGAAAATTATCACTAAGGAGCTTTTTGGTCCTCATGATGTAAATTTAATCGCCCTACAGCACCACGAACGGTGGGACGGCAAAGGGTATCCCGACCACATTCTGGGACCAGCCATTGATATAGGTGCGCGTATTGTTTCAGTCGCCGATGCGTTTGAAGCGATGGTCAGCAAAAAATCGTACCGCAATCCAATGATAGGCTACAATGCGGTGAAGAACCTGCTTGCTGATAATGCCCGCCGTTTCGATCCCGCCGTAATAGCCGCGTTTACCAAAATTATGGGAATTTATCCCATCGGCTCAATTGTCCGGCTTAACGATGAATCCATAGCAAGGGTTATCAACGTACGCAGTGACGCTCCTGTCAGACCCGTTATTCAAATGGTGGTAGACAAAAAAGGCAAAGTTTTCAAACCCGGAGAGGGAGAAACTATCGATCTGCTGGTTGATAAAAAGCTGTTTATTAAAAACGCGATAGATCCTGTAGAATTCAACAGTACAGATGAATAGTACCGGTTTGGGCAAGAAGGGCGAAGAACAGGCAGTCGAAGCCCTAAAAGCCGCAGGTATGGAAATAATCGCGAGAAACTTCCGGTCAAAATACGGCGAAATTGACATTATCGCTCTGGGCGGGGAAACCATCGTCTTTGTAGAGGTAAAAGCATGGTCTGTTTACGGCATGGAAGACCTTCAATACGGAATCGACATCAAAAAACAGCAAAAAATTATCAAAACCGCTAAGTTTTTCCTCTCTGAAAATCGAAAATATAGTAAGATGGCAATCCGGTTTGACGTTGTATTCGTCAAAAATAATTCAATTACCCATCTTGCGTCAGCCTTTACGGAGCGTGTATTATGATAGAGCAGGCTTTGAATTCCGAAAAATTGGAAGTAATACGGCGGCGCATAAATGATGAGGACTATCTCCACGCCGCAATCCAAAGACTGGCTCTGGTAATGAGCAATGAATTGATGGATATGACCCAGGAGGGTGTGCGTAATGAGCGGCAGCGGAAAAGGCGGAAATAATCGCAAAAACCGGCATCGTGTTTCGGGACGGATAGACGAGACTCAAAAACACGATTTTAAAAAACCAACCGACAACCCTCTTACCGGCGGAAAAATTGAGAAAACCCGCGCCCAGCATGAACAGTCGCGCTGGACAGCTCCTGTACTTCCGGCAAATCCCATAACCACTCCCGATTGCCCTTGGTGCGGAAAACCTATCAAGGACATAGCCACCGCAATCTCGGACAAAGAAACAGGCAGTCCCGTGCATTTTGATTGCGTGCTTGCCAGAATAGGCGAAATGGAAGCCCTTGAAACCGGCGACAGCGTTTGTTACATCGGCGGCGGGCGGTTCGGGATTATTCACTACAACAACCCTCCCGACACGAGGGATTTCACCATTAAGAAAGTATTTGAATGGGAAGTTAAAGACAACATTAGTGAATGGCGCAAACCTATCAGTGAATATTTTTCGATTAC
>JAISSH010000031.1 GCA_031273265.1 Treponema sp. | reverse complement strand
AAAATGAACGATGTTCCGCCCAAGGACAGGAATATCGCGATGGTATTCCAGAACTACGCCTTGTACCCCCACATGTCAGTCTATGAAAATATGGCGTTCGGTTTAAGGATTAAGAAAGTCCCAAAAGCCGAAATTGACAAGCGCGTGCATGAAGCGGCGCGTATTCTTGACATTGAGAAATTCCTTGATCGCAAGCCGAAGGCTCTCTCCGGCGGTCAGAGACAGCGTGTCGCGGTAGGACGCGCCATTGTCCGTAACCCCAAGGTCTTCCTCTTTGACGAACCATTGTCCAACCTTGACGCGAAATTGCGCGTACAGATGAGGGCGGAACTTTCCGACCTGCACCTGCGCCTGAACGCCACCATGATCTACGTTACCCACGACCAGGTTGAAGCTATGACTATGGCGAGCAAGATCGTTGTTATGAAGGACGGAAAAATCCAGCAGATTGGTTCACCTCTGTTCCTCTACAACCACCCGATTAACAAATTTGTAGCCGGATTTATCGGTTCTCCGCCGATGAACTTCCTTACAGTAAGAGTGAGGGATGAAGGCGGCGCTATTATTTTGGATGAAGGTTCATTCAAAATTAAGGCTGATCCGTCTCATAACGAATACCTCAAAAAATATGTGAATAAGGAAGTGTTCTTTGGTATCAGACCGGAAGATATGGAATACAAACAGAACCCCAGCGCAAACAGCGTTACCGTAAAGGTAACCGTAGTTGAACCGTTGGGCGCCGATATTCACCTTTGGCTGACAACTGAAACACAGCCGCTGGTTGCGCGTACAGAGCCTCACCATGTTTTCAAGGTAGGAGATACCGCAAACTTTGTTCCCAGAATGGAAAAAGCCCGCTTCTTCGATAAAGAAACAGAGCTGGCAATTGTTCCGTCGCCGGACGCTTGATTTTTATTGAGAATGTCAGATTAAACGACAGCCCGTTTTTTAGACGGGCTGTTTTTTTTATTTCAATGTTTTGCGGAACGCCTGCGAAAGGTTGTTATCGCTAATGTCCCTGATTATCCCGCCGCCCTGATTGCGGTATTTTCCGGGGCTGATGCCGGTGTAGGCTTTGAATATCTTTGAAAACCAGCTTTGATCTTCAAAACAGCAGCATGTGGCGATTTCGCTGAGAGACATCTCCGTTTCCAGAAGGAGTCGGCTTGCCTTTTCCACTCTCAGGCGGTTCAGGTATTTTGACAGGTTTTCGCCCATCTCCTCTTTGAAGATTGTACTGAAGTACGGCGGAGAAAGACCCGCTACTGCGGCAATCTCTTTCAGGCTGATCTTTCTTGTGTAGTTCTCCAGAATAAAACTTTCCGCCTTTCGCAAAGCGGCGGCATGGGGGATTCCGCGGAAGGAAGAAATAATGTTCAGCACCCTGTCCACCATGATGTGTAAAATATCCGTCAGCTCTTCAATGGTTTTGGCTTCCTGAACCTGCTTCAGACTTTGGCTGTTTGCCTCCATCGAAAGGTTTACGCCTTTTCCGGGACTGACTTCTATTCTGGAAATGAGTACGACAAGTTCGGTTATTCTTAATTGTATGTACTTGAACTGCCCCGGATTGGAAAAGAACAACATTGCCAGAAGTTCATTCAACTGCTTTTTTGTTTCTGCGGGGTCGCAGTTTCGCAGAGTAGACATGAACAATTTTTCCTTTTCCAGCGAATAACCGGGTTTCTCGGCGTTTTCCGGATACTTCTTTTCCAACTCGCCGATAATCGCCGTTATAGCTTCTTGCTGCTCCGTTCTGCGCTTCAATATTTCATGGTAATCCGTACTCCCAGAGGAGAGGGATTCCGCACACAGCTGCATCATCTCCGCCAAAGACTGGACTTTTTCTCCGTCCGCCTCCGGAATGGAATTGACGCGTTCCTTGAATTCATCCTGTGTTATTTCATTATTGCACATAACATGAGTATCATTTGCATTTAAGAAAATGTCAACAGTTTTTTTACATTCTTTCAAAAAACCTGATCCCCGGACAGCACCGGAAAAACTGCCCTCCGTATAGATAGGGCTGGTCCAAAATTGAAGTCCCATTTCGCACGCATATATGTGAGAACCGCCCCTTTTATTCGCCTCTTTTATCGCATTTACATGCATTTCATGGCATGGAAAGGCATTTTGCCCGCATTCCCGGAATTTGGCGCAAAATGGGCAAATTGTCCTTTCCGGGCTGAAATTCCCCGTAATATTCGTTAATTGAGGCATACAATCGCTGTTATAAATACAGATACTGCACCCGGTTGCCTGATTGTAGTCCAACATCATTTTTGCGGCTTTTTCCATTAAATCCGCGCCTTGTTCCTGCATAACGCCCGATTTTCCTTCTTTCATAGCATCCACCCTTTCCTGCGTTTTAACCGAGTATACTTCCCTGTTCTCTAAATTTACCCGGAGTTAAACTTGTATAGCTCTTGAATATTTTTGAGAACCAGCTTTGATCCTCAAAACCACATGCGGAGGCAATTCCGCTGATTGGAAGATTTGTATTAACCAGCATCGAAGCGGCTTTTTCTACCCTCAGCCGGTTAAGGTAATTTGAAAGATTTTCTCCCATTTCCTGCTTGAAGATAGTGCTGAAGTAGGGAGCCGAAAGCCCCGAAGCTTCGGCAATTTCCTGAAGGCTGATTTTTCTTGTGTAGTTTTCCCAGATATAGCGTTCCGCTTTTCTGAGCGCCGAAAAATGACGAACTCCGTGAAATGAAAATATTTTCCCGGACATTAGTTCCGTAATAACGGACAGGATTTCTGTAATTTCCTGAAGGTTTGTGCTTTGTTCAATTTTTTTCAGATAACGGTTGTTTATATCCAGGATGGTTTCATTTTTTATATCTTTGGAATCAAGCGCTGTTCTTGAAAGAAGCACCGCCAATTCCATTGCTTTAAGGCGGAACGCTTCAAAATTCCCTTTGATTTCTTCATGCAGGGTATTGAGCAGATTAACAAGAATTTTTTTCGCTTCAATGTTGTCTCCCCGTCGAAGATTTGCCAGCAACATTCGTTCCATATCCATGGGATAGGTGCTGTTTTCGGAATTTGAAATATCCGCCGTCCGTCTTGATTCTGTCGGCGTTAAACTGTTCGGAATATTTTTTTGAACAAAGCTCATTCCTGAAATTTGATCCGCGCAGATCAACATCATCTGCGCCAGAGCTTTTACTTTATTGTGGTTTTTTTCCGACCCTTGTACGCCGCCTGAAAGAAGCGCCCCCGCGAAGCGTTCTCCTGAATAAAAAGGACTTGTCCAAAACGCGAAACCATCGGGGCATACATAAATATACACTCCGCCGAGCCGCCTTGCTTCGTTTACCGCTTCTATGTGCATATTCAGGCATGTCTTTTTTTTCGCTGTTCCCGCGCCGCAATTTTTGCAGACGGAGCAAAAATTGTTTGCGCCTGTTTCACAATCAGGTCCCATTACGGAAGCGGTACAGTTTGCCGCTTTTTCATAATGCTTTACAATTTTGTTTGCCTTAAGCAATAATGGCTCTAATTCACGGCGTTGGATAATGTTTAATGGTTTTGACATTTTTGCCTCCTGTTGAATAAAATATAAGTCAGTAAAAATGAACAAAACACACCCTGTTTGAAAAAATCTTCATCAAAAAAACAGCCGGAAATGTGTATGAAAACTACATGGAATAAAAAGCGGGAAATGTTTATACTGAAATTTCAATGACTTTGAAAGATGAAATTACCGCCGCTCTTAATAAAATGATACTTTCCGCGTCAGGATGGCGGGGTATTTTTGCCGTTTCAGGCGATGAAGAAGGCGCGGAAGCGGAAATTTCAGCGGCTCACAGGATAATTTCCGGCGCCGCAGCCATGATTTTTGCCGAATATTTTCAAAAAAAAGCCATGATCCTTGTCGGCTGTGATACGCGTCCCACCGGAAAAGCGATAACAGAGGCGGTTATTCCTGTTTTACTGGCTTGCGGCTGTGAGGTACGCTATGCCGGTTACGCCGCCGCGCCGGAGATTATGGCATGGGCGAGAAAAGCGGGCGGTAATAACACCGGCTTCATTTACATTTCCGCAAGCCACAATCCAATCGGGCACAACGGGTTGAAATTCGGTCTTACGGACGGCGGCGTATTGGCGGCGGAAGAAACCGCAAAATTAATTACGAATTTTCGCAATTTTTTTGAAAGAAACGATTGTATTGAAAAAATAGAGAATCTTATTTCAGCCGCCGATCCTGGTCAAATTAAAAAAGTGTACGACGGTATTTCTTCTGCAAAAGCTGAGGCCGTAAAAGCGTATTATGACTTTTGCGGCGATGTTGTGTGGGGAGGGAATTCCGCTATTTCCGCAGAGGTTAGGGACGGTCTTGAAAAACAGCCGCTTGGCTTGGTTTGCGATTTTAACGGCAGTGCGCGGACAGTGTCTATTGACAGGGATTTCTTTTCATCAATTGGGTTAAAGTTTGAATGTATCAACGGCGAGCCGGGGCGGATTGCCCACCGCATAGTGCCTGAAGGCGAGTCTCTCCAGCCTTGCCGTTTGCTCTTGGAAAAAGCCCATGAGCGTGATGCGTCATTCGTTCTGGGCTATGTTCCCGACTGCGACGGCGACAGGGGAAATCTTGTTATTTGGGACGATACGCAGAAAAAAGCGCACGCCCTTGAAGCGCAAGAGGTTTTCGCCCTTGCCTGCGTCGCCGAACTTTCCCATCTTGTATGGACGGGCGAACTTGCCTATGACGGCAACGGCAATCCTCTTGTCAAAGCCGCTGTAGCAGCTAACGACCCCACATCCATGCGAATAGACCGGATTGCCGAAGCCTTTGGCGTTTCTGTTTTTCGCGCCGAGGTTGGCGAGGCAAATGTTGTTGGTCTTGCCCGTAAACTGCGTAAAGAAGGGTATATTGTGCGTATTTTGGGTGAAGGTTCGGCTGGCGGGAATATAACCCATCCGTCGGCGGTACGCGACCCGATTAATACGGTTATCGCCCTTGTAAAACTGCTTTCTGTGCGCTCAACAGCCGGGAAAATCGGTTTTAAAAACATGGGTCTTTTTGAGTTATGGTGCAAATTTTCCGGGCAGTCTGAAAAATACCGCGAAAATTTTACCTTTGCCGATATTATCGCAAGCCTTCCGCAGTTTACAACCACTCCCGCCTATTCCCAAGACGCGGTTCTGCGGATCAACACAAATGATCATGCCCTGCTGAAAGACCGTTATCAGCAAATTTTTCTGCGGGAGTGGGAAAAGCGAAAAGATGAATTAAAAGCCGATTTTGGTTTTTGCGAATGGGAAGCTGTCGCGTATAACGGACTGACTGAAAAAAGGGGCATAAACCGCTTTGGGGAAGCGGGAAAGGGCGGGTTGAAAATCAGCTTTCTGAACGCTGAGGGCAGGGTTGCCGCCTATATCTGGATGAGAGGTTCAGCCACAGAGCCTGTTTTTCGCATAATGGCGGACGTTGAAGGTTCGCAAGGCGGACAGATTGAACGGGATTTACTAAACTGGCATCGCCGTATAATAATAGAAGCTGACGAGCTTGCTATAAATTAATTAGGAGATACCGTCTCCGCTTCGCGGAGACGTTCGATTGAAATCGCCGCTCACGCGGCTTAATGGGAGTTAACAATGGGAGTACGAGGAGAAATTTTTTCGAACAAGGTAATGCTGCCGAACAGGACATATTTTTTCAATGTCAAAGAAAACCGCATGGGCGACCTTTATTTGAACATCGTGGAGAGTAAAAACCGCGAAACAGGTGGTTTTGACCGGCAGTCGGTGATTCTGTTTGCCGATGATCTGCAGGATTTCCTGAAAGGGTTTGACGAATCTTTGCGCGTAATGGAAAAAGCCATGCGCGAAAAACGGCGCGGCGGCGGAGAACCTGCGAAACGTGATGAAAGCAGTCGCACAGGCGATGAATACGAAAAGCGCGGGGAAAAGACTGAGCGTGGAGAAAAGTTCGGGCGTGGGGAAAGGTTTGAGCGAAAAGGAAAATTTGAACGCGGAGAAAAGTTTGGACGCGCAGAAAAATCTGGACGAGGCGATAGGGGCGCAAAGCATGGAGGA
>JAISSH010000025.1 GCA_031273265.1 Treponema sp. | reverse complement strand
GCCGCCGCCTGATACGCGTGTTTGTCAGCCTGCGCCCGAGGCGACTGTACCGCCGGTCCGCGTGAACGGTTAAGTATACGGTACTGAATTATTGTTGCGTCTGTCAGCCTTGCCATTTCACCGCCGAGGGCGTCCACTTCGCGTACAAGGTTTCCCTTGGAAAGGCCGCCAATCGCGGGGTTGCAGGAAAGCGTCCCGATTCTATCTGGGTTTTGCGTAATGAGGAGAACCGAAAAACCCAGGCGGCTCGTAGCTAGGGATGCTTCAATCCCCGCGTGTCCGCCGCCTATGACAATACAGTCGTAGTCCATATACCTGTATTATTTAGAAGCTGTACTTAACCCCCAGCGCAGGAGTAATGCTCACTTTTCCGCCGTCAATGCCCATACCTGCAAACTCAAAAAACGCATAGAAAGTAAAATTTCCAAAAGTATAATCAACTTCTGGGGTGATAGTCAGACCCTCTTCACTTATTTTACCGGGAACACACGTATCAAGTTCGAAATAAAGGGAACCCGTTTCGTATGATACGATCGCTTCAAGGCCGAGGTAACCGGCGCCATCACTGGGTGCAATCTGCGTATAAAATATAGTTTCAACCCCCAGACCGAAGGCGCTGTTCCAGCCTGCGGTAAAGTCAAGGCCGATAACAGCATCGGCGTCTTTATAGTACTGGACATAGGTGATAGGTACGCCGATTTTGGCATAAAGATCCCCGAAACCAAATTCCTGATTGAATTTAACCGCAGGTGTAAAAATTCCCGTCAGATTATTTGATTCCTTATATCTGGGTGAAAATATAAGTTCGTCAAATTCATTTTCCAGAATAAAGGACAAAGTAGAAGCGCTGCCCAGACTCAGGTTATAACCTAACATAAAATCAAAGTACAGAGACTGGGGGAGAACTTCATCACCGTCTTCATTAATCGCTTTGGTAAAGCCGAAAGTATAGTCCAGCTCCGCGTAGAGATCCAGCGCGCCGTCAAGGAAAGCATTTTCGTAAATAACCATGGGCATAAGATAAGGATACATATCATCATCATTCGCCTTGTTTACATTTCCAATGCCAAACTCCAGACCGGCTGTAAGGCCGAGATCCTGAGCCGCGGCAAATCCGGCAACCAAGATTAAAACGAGAAAGAAAAACAAAAATTTTTTCATAAGTTTCTCCTGTTCCAGACAAAAAATAAGCGCTGCGGACAAAACCCACAGCGCCCTTGCTGTTATGCAGTTATCCTGCAATATTTAAAATTATTTGTCAAGAGGCTGTATTGAAAATTTTAAAAATCCGACCTGAAATAATCTCGTTCTTTTTAGTCCTATAATCTGGTATACTTAAGTTATATATGCACCTAAGGGAAGTCAGGGGCATCCTGAGCGCTTACAACGGCATGAACATCAGCCGGGGATGTACGCACGGCTGTATTTACTGCGACTCGCGCAGCAAGTGCTATCGCATTGAACACGATTTTGAGGACGTGCAAATAAAGTCCAACGCCCCGGCGTTACTTGAAAATGCGCTCAAACGGAAACGGAAAAAGTGCGTGGTCGGCACCGGCGCGATGAGCGATCCCTACATTCCCATTCCTGAAAACCTTGCCAATATACGCGCCTGTCTTGAAATCATCGACAGGCACGGCTGCGGCCTTGCGATTCAAACAAAGTCGGATTTAATTTTGAGAGATTTGGATCTGCTCGCCAGTATCAATAAAAAAGCGAAATGCGTGGTTCAAACAACCATGACGACATTTGACGAAAAGCTCTGCCGCATCATTGAGCCAAACGTATGCGGCACCCGGCGGCGTTTTGAGGTTTTGAAAACCATGCGCGATAACGGCATTCAAACCATCGTGTGGCTCTGCCCGTTTCTTCCCTTCATAAACGACACCGAAGAAAACCTGCGAGGACTTTTGGACTACTGCGCCGAAGCCGGCGTTTACGGAATTTTGTGCTGGGGTATCGGACTTACCCTGCGCGAAGGCAGCCGCGAGTATTTTTACTCAAAACTCGACGAACATTTTCCCGGTCTGAAAAATATCTATGAAAAAAAGTACGGCCACAGTTACGTTATAAACAGCGATAACAACGAACCGCTAATGAAGCTGTTACGTGAAACCTGCGAAAA
This sequence comes from Treponema sp., assembly GCA_031273265.1. Taxonomy (GTDB): domain Bacteria; phylum Spirochaetota; class Spirochaetia; order Treponematales; family Breznakiellaceae; genus WQXQ01. Next base: position 995 of record JAISSH010000025.1, on the reverse strand, counting down.
ACACCGCATTGTTCTGGACAACGACGCGCTGTTTGAATACATGCGTACTTTCGATGAAAAGAAAGGCGCGCAGATTGAGTTGTTTTAGCTTAAAATTTACCACCGAAAAACAATAGAGTACCGCCCTCTTATCGACGGGTTAAGTTCGAGCAACGGCCTGAATGACGCTTCGGCAGAATCCCGCGCCTGTTTTAAAAGCTCTTCGTTTTCTTCCGCCTGCTTTTCATGCTCAAGTTTTGAGTCGCCCAATAAATCAAGTATTTCCTGCGGCCTGACTGTTCGCGGAAAAAGACCCCCTCCCGCAAGATCATAAGCTTTGGCTCTTTCAGGGTACTGTTCATGGGCCAGTATTTTGATTGGCGGCATTGTAAGAACGAGATTTGCCCCTGATTCCTGCACCTCAATATCCGCGCAGTTAAATCCCAATTTTATCGTTCCGTCAAGAACAATGAGCAAATTTCGCGCGCTAATCCAATTGCCGGGATTATACTCTCTTTGATTTGTCGACTGGTAATTGTAAACCAGACTTACATATTCGGAAGCCGGCAAAATTTCTTTTACCACTGCGCCAATATTGGTTTCAATTAGTTGTTTTATAACTAAAGGTTTTCTCGCGGCTGTCCATACAACTGCGCCAAGCAATACAAGAAACAGAACTATTACTATTATTAGAACAGGCACTAAAACCGTTTTTTTCTTTTCCATGAAACTTTCCTCATAATTTTATTTTATAACCACGCCTGTGATTTATCAATCTATTTTCCAACGCAAAACCGGCTGAACATTTCTTCCAGAATATCGGCATTGGAAACCTCTCCGGTGATTTCTCCAAGGGCATTTACGGCCTCCCTCAAAAGAGGCGCAATCAAATCCAGCGGCTCTTCCCTATCCGCAAGCGCGAGAGCTTCTTCCAGCGCGGCGCAGGCGGCGCCCACAAGATTTTTTTGCCGTTCCGTGCCAAGAGCCGCGTATGTTTCGCCGCGGTGTAAATCCGC
>JAISSH010000103.1 GCA_031273265.1 Treponema sp. | reverse complement strand
ATCTGCCAGAAATTTATTATTTATATGATTTTAATGGAGACGGTATTTTTGAATATAACGGTAATACGCAATATTTTATCCCCCCTTGGGTAACATATAAAATTAATATGCCAAGAAATACCCCCAATGAATTTTTCAATATATGTTCAGAGCTTTATGCAATGTATAACACAAATGAGGGTGTAAACAATCAAAGATTAACTGAAATATTTAATAATATGATAAATAGAATTAGTACTGCAACTGAATATAATAGAGATGTATATTATTCATTTATTCAATATTTTTTATATTATAACCAATACACGGAAATAGCTTTAAATATTATGTTAGCATTAGGAGATCATATAATAAATATTTCTGATACAATGATACCATTATTAATGTTGTATACCGGAGAAGCATTAATAAAAACTGGAAACAATGAAAGAGCTCTTGTATTTTTTCAGGGATTAAAAAATACCGATAATAATTCTATCATTGCCGAGTATTATATAGCGAAGTTGGTCGATCAACAAAATGGCACAAATAAACGCATGGATGAATTTAAAAATAAATATCCGAGATTTTGGATATTAAAATAGAAATGAAAAAGTGCAACTGCGCCTAACAGGATTCCAAACGCTTTGCCGTGCCGTCCGCACATGGCGTTTTTTGCGCGGCGGTGTTAGGCGCACAGCCGTCACGTTATCTGAAACTGCCGTTTCAATTCTTCAAAAACTTCGCCAAGGTCGTCAAAGTGAAGCGCCGCCCTGCCATCCAGCGGAGTGGACATGTTGTTTACAATAACAATCTTGCCGCCTGAGCGCAAAGTGTATTCTGGCATTGAAGCGGCAGGGTAGACTGTCAAGCTTGTTCCCAGTACCAGCATCAGATCGGCTTTCTGCGATTCGGTTACCGCGTTTTTCAGAGCGTCTATTGGAAGACTTTCGCCGAAAAACGTGATAGCCGGTTTCAGCACTTTGCCGCACTTCGGGCATAGGGGCATTTTCTCTTCGCGCACGGCAGCCGCGGCTTCTTCAAAACTGACGCGAACTCCCGAACAGCGTAGGCAGTAGTGAATCGACGGAGACCCGTGAATCTCAATCACGTTTTTACTGCCGCCCTTTTGGTGGAGCAGATCTATAAATGGTAACGGTGTCAGTCACCAAATTTGGCTAATATTGGGCAAATTTGCCCCTTTTTGAAGTAAAAAAGCCCAACGTCAGGTTAAAAAACTCCGGCGTTGGGGTTAGCAAAGCCCAACGTTGGGTTAAGAATTGGCGGCGCGTAGCGCCTGACACCGAATTTCCCACGGCGAAATTATTATCAAAAACAACCAGCCTCATTTTGTCGAAGGAGAGCGCAAAATTGTTGACAAAGACAGAGCGAGTATTAAAGAAACCGCGCAGGCTGAAATTAAAGAATAAAAGTTGGTAACGCGCTTATGTTTCTCTACTCCCTGCTCTTCGGCGCATCCGTATTATTCGGCCCAAAGCCTTTGATCAACACTAAGGGTTCCACAGGACTTGCGTTGGTGATGGTAATGCCTTTTTTCGCGGCGTCTTCGGACACAAAGTATTCGTCGGCGCTCTGCTGGCCGAAACGCAGCATGCCCGGCGCTTCGCAGAGGTGCGCGCCGAACTTGCCGTGCCCCTGAATGAAAATGACGCTGTACGCGGCTGGCTCTTTCAGCGTAACGCTCTTGCCGGGATTAACGGAAAGTTCCTTCGCGCTGAAATAACCGTCGTTGGCGTAGGAAATCCACTTTTCTTCGTAGTCGGCGTTTTTAACAATGGTGATCGGGGGACGCCCGAAACGTTTTTTGTAGTGGGGATCGGTATTTTTCTCCCAGTCCATTAAACTGAAAATATAGTCGATGTCGTCTTTTTTGTCGGGCGGACATTCGCCGTTCATGAATTCGCGCGGATAGGTAACGCCCGACACAACATTTTCATGCACCGAGTTAACGTCGCCGTTCCAGTTGAGTTCGTACGTCATAACAGAGCCTGGCGCGTGAATAACGCCGGCGGGAGAGTACCAGCCCGATCCCAATTCAATGCGCCACGCGCGTGAAAGTTCTGTTATGCGATTATCGCCCTTGTTGTAATCGCGCAGACGCTGTTTCACTTCTTCCGGCTTTGTGTCGGGATCATAGCCGAAATAGGTCGCGTTGATTTCTCCTGTGTGGCTGGCAAACTGGCGCGGGAAGTAGTAACACTCAGGCTTGCCGAGTTTTCCGACTCTCGCGGCGGCTTCCATATCCAGATGTAAGTGATGAAAGAGGGGAGTTTTTAAATCGTAGAATTTGGAGAATACAGGAAAGCCGCCGTACTTGTCCATCAGCTCTTTGCCGATTACAGCCGCGCCCAAAACCTCAATCGCGTCTTTAAGACTGAACTTCTCATCGCTTGAATAATCCACGGCGACAAAACTCAATCCCTCCTGCGGTCCGGCTAACGGTCCGTTCTGCGCGATGTTCGTGGAAGCCATCCACCGCTCTTTAATCGAGCCGCGCTCCAGTCCGTAGGCGAAATAATCATCGGGATGAAGCCTCAACCGCCTGCCCTCGACGCCGAAGGGACGCGGGATAAAGTTCGGGTTCAGGCGGAAAACGCCTTCTCCCTTTTTCAGCGTATTTTCAATTAAATCTTTATTAGCCATACAGACCTCCAAATTAATAGTGGTTAAATAATTGTTTAGCGTAAACGCCAAATTGTCAACATCCCTCCTTGTCCGAAACCGCGTTTCCGGGTAAAATTCCAACACATGACCGAATTTGTCCATCTCCACGTCCATTCCGACTATTCTCTGCAGGATGCCGCCGTCTCGTGTATGGCGTTGGCTGACCGGGCGGAAAAACTTGGTATGACTCATCTTGCCCTAACCGACCACGGCAATATGTTCGGCACGATGGAATTCCTTGCCGCCTGTAAAGAAACTGTTGTTGTGGATAAAAAAGGAAAGGAACAGCACCAAAAACGAGGGAATCCGGTAAAGCCAATTATCGGTTGCGAGGTTTATGTTTCTCCCGGTTCGCGTTTTGAAAAAAAGGGAACGGAAAACGAGAATAAATACTATCATCTGATTCTTTTGGCGTCCAACCGCGAGGGTTATTTCAATCTTGTAAAACTCTGCTCACTTGCCTATACCGAAGGTTTTTATTACCGACCGCGCATTGACGAAGAAATTTTGGCGAAATACCACTGCGGTCTTATCGCGCTTTCCGCCTGCGCTTCGGGGGAAATCCCGCGCCATATTCAGGCTGGAAAAATTGACGAAGCGGAAAAGAAGGCTCTTTATTACCGTGATCTTTTCGGCGCGGATGAAAATGGTCAGCCTAATTTTTACCTTGAGATAATGGATCACGATATTCCGGCAGGGGGCTTGAAAGGTTCTGAATTATCACAAAAAGAGATTAATGAAGAAATCGTGAAAATTTCGCGGCGGACAAACATTCCCCTTGTCGCCACGAATGACGTGCATTATCTTAACAGAGATGATTATATAGCGCACGATATTTTGCTTTGTATCGGAACGGGAAAAACGCGAACTGAGGAAAAGCGGAAAAAATATTACGGAGATCAGTTTTATTTTAAGACTGGCGATGAGATGGCTGAAATTTTCAGCGAGTATCCCGAAGCGATTGAAAATACCGTTCGCATCGCAAATCGCTGCAACACCGATGTTCCGAACAGGCAGGGAGAGATGCTTGATTTTCTTCCCAAATTTGAAATTCCTGAAGGTTTTAATAACGCCGATGATTATATGCGCCACCTTGCCGTTCAGGGACTTGAAAAGCGTTATGCGAAAGAAAAAGATGCAGGCGGGGCAGAATGGGAAAATATAAAAAAAAGATGTGAATATGAGCTTGACACAATTATCAACATGGGTTTTACAGGCTACTTTCTTATCGTTGAGGATTTTATCAATTTCGCGAAAGAACGCGGTATTCCCGTAGGTCCCGGACGCGGTTCGGGGGCAGGCTCCATTGTCGCGTATTCATTGCAAATAACAGACATTAATCCGCTCAAGTACAACCTTCTCTTTGAGCGTTTTTTAAATCCGGAGCGCGTTTCCATGCCCGATTTTGACATTGACTTCGCGAATGAAGGTCGGGACGAGGTAATAAATTATGTTACGGGAAAATACGGAAAGGATAAAGTAGGGCAGATCATTACCTTTGGAACATTAGGCGCAAAGGCGGTGATTAAGGATGTCGCCCGCGCCCTCGGCATATCAATCCCTGAATCGGATATGATTACAAAACTGATCCCGAAAGACCCAAAGATAACGCTAAAAAAAGCTTTTGATGACGAGCCGAGACTGCGCGAACTGGAGCAGGACAACCGTTACACCGAACTTTTTCCGTTGGCTAGAAAACTTGAAGGACTGCACCGCCATTCATCAATTCATGCCGCCGGGGTCGTCATCGGCAAATTACCGTTAATAGAGCTTGTTCCGCTTTATCAGGAACGCGACGATCCTAAAACAGGCAAACCCGGCGCAATCGCGACCCAGTACAGCATGAATTATCTTGAGCCGTGCGGTCTTGTAAAAATGGACTTTCTCGGTCTTAAAACGCTGGATGTAATAAAGCATACGACAGAACTGATACGCCGCCGGGGGGAGTATTCAAATTTTAATGTTGAAGACGCGCCGGAAGATGACGAAGCGACTTTCAAAATGTTAGGTGAAGGAAACAGCTTCGAGGTATTTCAGTTTGAATCAGACGGTATGCAGAGTATTCTTAAACAGACAAAACCAACTTCTATCGAAGACCTAATCGCGTTAAACGCCATGTACCGTCCCGGTCCGATGCAGTTTATCTCCCGCTTTGTTGATTGTAAAAACGGAAGAGAGGCAATTTCCTATCCAGACCCAAGTTTGGAGAATGTATTAAAGGAAACTTACGGAGTTATTGTTTATCAGGAACAGGTAATGGAAGTAGCCAGAACAATAGCGGGCTACAGCATGGGGCAGGCGGATATTCTGCGGCGCGCAATGGGAAAAAAGAAAAAAGAAATTATAGATAAGGAAAAAATTCCCTTCATTGAAGGAGCGCAAAAGCAGGGATTCTCCGCGGCGAAGGCAGGTGCGATTTACGATATACTGGTTCCTTTCGCGGGTTACGGCTTTAACAAAAGCCACGCGGCGGCGTATTCGGTTATCGCTTATCACACAGCTTATCTAAAAGCCACCTTTCCTGCGGAATTCATGGCGGCTAACCTTACAAACGAGATAAAAAGCGCGGACAAAAATAAACTTTCCGAGTGTATCGCCGAAGCGCGGAAAATGGGTATTACAGTAGATCCTCCAGATGTAAATCATTCCGACAAGCTTTTTACTGTTGTAGACGGGCGCATAGTGTTCGGTTTCTTGGGAATTAAAGGAGTCGGCGACGCTTCGGCGGAGGAGATTGTGCGCGGAAGGCAGGAAAGCCCATATAAAAGTTTTATTGATTTTCTTGACAAAGTGGACATAAAGGCTGTTGGTAAAAAAGTGATAGAACTGCTTGTTCAAACCGGAGCTTTTGACAATTTTGGCGTAACGCGCGAAACGCTTGCGGGAAACCTTGAACGGGTAATTGAATATATGTTGAAAAGGAAAGAGGATAAACAGTTCGGGCAGACAAATCTGTTTGATGATTCCGATGAGTCCGTTATGCCTGATTTCAAGTACGAAGAATTCCCAAAGAAGAGTCAGACTGAAAGGTTGAATCTTGAAAAACAGTTAATAGGTTTTTATTTATCCGGTCATCCAATGGACGAGTACCGTGAGATTTGGCAAAAAACGGTAAAAGTAAATTTAGGACAGACAGAAAATTTAAAAACAGGAAACTGTATCCTTATCGGTATTATTAAAGACATCAAGTTTCATACTACGGCGAAGGGAAGTAAAATGGCTTTCGCGAAACTTGCCGATTTTAACGGCGAGATCGACGTAACGTTTTTTTCAGGCGCGTGGGAAAAATGTCAGAGAGATATAGAGCCCGATAAAGTCGCGGTTTTGCAGGGAAAAATTGATTATCAGAAAGACAGGGACAAGTACAGTTTTTTAGCGGAAAATTTTATAAACCGGCGGGACGTAGACGCTGTTGTTAAAGAAGCGGAAGACCTTGAACGAAAATGGGACGCGTTCAGAAACGCGTGGATTTATATGGCGGATTTGAAAAGCGGCTCTGTTGCGACGGCGCAAAAGGGCAGTTACACCGTGATTGGATTCTTAAAATCGCTGAGAGAACTTAAGGATAAAAATAATAACGATATGGCTTTTGGAACATTGCAGGATTTTGAGGGCGATATCGACCTTGTGTTCTTTTCTAAAGCTTACGCCGAATGTCGTAATTTTCTTAAACTTGACGAAATTGCGGCTCTCAAGGGAAGCATAGACCCCGCCAATGAACGTAATCCCGAAAAACCAAGTTTGAAAGTTTCCGGTATTGCCGACATCGCGCAGTTGTGCCGAAGCGCGAAGCGTAAAGCGGAAGCCGGTGAAAAACCGCCGGAGACGGCGGTTGAAAAGCCGCCTGTAAAAAAACGCGAAGAAATACACATCAGGCTGAAAGAAGACGCCGCGGAAACTGAGGAAGGATTGTTCCAATTACGCGATTATATGGCGGAAAATACCGGAGATTGTCCGGTGTTTATTCACGTAACTGTTTCAGGCGGCGAGAAAATTGTCCGTTCAAATACAGGAATTGTATTTTCCGGCGACGGAGAAATTGATAAAATTAGAGAAATAAAAAACGTATTGGAAGTGTGGAGGAAATAGTGCATTTTATTTTTGGCTTTCTTGCAGCCGCCGCCGGCGTATATTCGCTGTTAATATTTATTCGCATAATTATTTCGTGGTTTGGAGGGACAGCCGGCGGCAGACCGGTGGAACTGCTTGTTCGCGTAACAGACCCGTATCTTGACTGGTGGCGGCGCAAATTAAACCTGAGTTTCGGTTTTTTAGATCTTTCCCCGATTGTCGGAATAGCCTTTCTTTCAATTATTCAAAATATATTGTACTCGCTTTCGCGCTTTGAAAGATTTTCCGTAGGAAATTTACTCGCCATTGTTCTTTTATCCTGCTGGTCGGCGGTTTCCTTTATTTTAGGTTTCTGTCTTTTAATTATTTTTTTGCGCTTTATCGCGTATATTACAAACCGCGATATATACAGCCCTTTTTGGCGCGTTATTGATAACATTTCACAGCCGCTTTTATACCGTTTGAACAGGTTGTTTTTTGGCAATCGAATAGCGTCATATGTTAAAGGAATTGTTTTTTCCATGCTTTTTTTAGCCGTGATATGGATCGGCGGGGGATTTTTGATTCCTCTGCTTGTAAAAATTATTTCGCAATTACCGTTCTAAATGTTTTTACGTTTGCTGACTGTTCCTGTAAAGTCAATACAGGGCGTCAATTCAACCGCAGCGGTTAAGCTTGCGCGTTTGGGAATTCAAAATGTGCGCGATCTGCTTTTACACTATCCCAGAGACTGGGAAGATCGCGAAAAGCCGGTTCCAATCAACGGTTTCAAGAATTCAAAAGTATGCACAGTAGTTACTGTTTTAGCGCGTGATTGGATTAGATACGGCGCAAAGAGAACGCTGAAAGTTTATGTCGAAGATGAAAGCGCGAGGGCGGCTTTGATCTGTTATAACCGCCCTTGGCTGGGAAAATTGCTCGTCCCCGGAGAAAAATTCATGCTCTGGGGCAGTTTCAATTATAGATACGGAGAAATTCAATCAGGTTATTTTGAAGTTGAGCATGTCGGCTCTGAAACAAATAATATTAAAAACAGTTTAGGAAACATAGTGCCTGTATATCCGCTGACAACAGGACTCTCTCAGTCTCAACTGCGTAATTTCACCTCACGCGCTCTTAAGCAATACGCGCAGAATATAGAAGACGAGCTTCCGCCGGAAATTATTGAGCGCGATAGTTTACTGTCAAAAAGTCTGGCTATTAAATCAATTCACTATCCCGCGTCATGGGAAGAGCTAGAAAAAGCTAAAAAAACTTTAATTTATGAGGAACTTTTTTATCTTGAGATGATGGTAGGAAAGCGCGCGCTGGAAAGGCGCGGCGTAAAAAGACACTCAGTTTCCGAAAAGAACATAGAAAATGAAAAATACACGCCGTTACAGACGCGCCTTCTTGAAAGACTGCCTTTTTCGCTTACCGCCGGGCAGGAAGAAGCGGTCGCCGAGATCAACCGGGACATGACGGCGCAAGCGCCGATGGCGCGTCTTTTACAGGGCGACGTCGGTTCGGGAAAGACGCTTGTTTCCTTTCTTGCCGCGCTTCGGGCGGTAGAAGACGGCGCACAGGCGGCAATCATGGCTCCCACCGAACTGCTTGCCCGCCAGCACGCGGAAAACGCAGCCCGCCTTTTGGAGCCGTTGGGAACGCGCATCGCTTTTCTCACCGGAAATATAAAAGCCGCCGGAAGAAAAGAACTGTTAAAAAATCTTTTAATGGGAACTATTGACATCGTTGTCGGCACACACGCTCTTTTTTCAAAAGACGTTGAATATAAAAATCTGAAGCTAGTCGTAATAGACGAACAGCACCGTTTTGGCGTAACGCAAAGGTCGCTGATAATGTCAAAGGGCGGCAATCCCTCTCTTTTAATGATGAGCGCGACGCCCATTCCGCGCACTCTTGCGTTGACAATTTTCGGTGATATGGATGTTTCCGTAATCAAGGATATGCCGCCGGGAAGGAAACCTGTAAAGACTCATCTTGCAAAAGAATCAAGTGAAAAAAGGGTTTATGAATTTATACACAGGGAACTGGAAAAGGGGCGGCAGACGTATTTTGTCTATCCCTTGATTGAAGGCGGCGAAGAATTAAAGGACGCGGTATCCATGGCGGAAAAGCTCGCGAAGGAAGTGTTTCCAAAATTCAAAACCGCCCTAATTCATTCAAAAATACCGGAAGAAAAAAAGCGGCAGACGATGGACGATTTCCGCAAAGGAGAGATAAAGATTCTCGCGGCGACCAGCGTTGTGGAAGTGGGAGTGGACGTGCCGAACGCGGTCTGCATGGTTATTGAACACGCCGAGCGTTTTGGACTGTCCGCCTTGCATCAACTGCGGGGACGTGTCGGACGCGGGCAGGAGCAGTCGTATTGTTTTCTTGTTTATTCCGATGAACTTACGGAAGAAGGAAAAAAACGTTTGATGGTAATGCTTGAAAACTCTGACGGTTTTGTAATCGCGGAGGAAGATTTAAAACTGCGCGGTCCGGGACAATTCGCGGGTACGGAACAATCGGGATACCTTGTTCTCGGCATTGCAAACCCTGTCCGCGACGCGGAAGAACTCGTCCGCGCCCGCGAAGACGCGTTTTCAATACTGGAAAGCGATCCAAATCTGTTATTGGAAAATCATCGTGTAATTGCCAGAGTTTTGCAGGAAGCGCCGCCGTTTTCGGAAGTGGCTCTTTAGAAAAAAAAGAAGAATTTACCACGGAGTTTCACGGAGAGAGGACACGGAGTTACACGGAGGGGGATTCAAAATTCTTTTTTTGAAATAGCTTCTCCGCTTTTCCTTTCAAATTCCCCCTAAAATCCAATATAAATGTTCTTTTGGTGATTTTTTGTTTTACATTAACAAAAAATGAAAAACCAAATTTTCACGTTCCGTGTAACTCCGTAATTTCCTAACCCAAGAGCGCCTTCACCTGCGCCATGTATTTATCCGCCTGTTCTTCGTCAACGGCGGTATCTTTTTCTTTTTCGTGGTATTTGACAAGTTCGCCGGGTATCTCGTCAAGGAAGGGGGAAGGGGAGCACTCGGTTGTGTTTTGAAGGCGGCGGCGTTTTTGACAGCTTGTGATGTAGAGTTTTTCCCGCGCCCTTGTTATCGCGACGTAAAAAAGACGGCGCTCTTCTTCGACATTTCCGGCTTCTTCGTTTTCTTCCTGTTCGCCAATACTGCGTTCATGGGGAATCAATCCCTTTTCCGCGCCGGCGATAAAAACAACCGGAAACTCAAGACCTTTCGCCGCGTGAATTGTCGTCAGATTCACTTTGCCTTCGTTATCATCATCGCCGTCGTCTCTTGTGATAAGACTGATTCTGTTCAGCCACGGATAAAGACCGCCGTCCAAATTGTCAGGATCGGATTCCCAGTTTTCGATCATACGGATAAAATATTCAATATTGCCGTATTTCCATCTGGCTTTTTTTTCATCTTTGCCGTGTTCAATAACAAGATAGCTCCAGTAGTCAATATTGTCAACTAACATTCGCACGCATCTCGAAAGCGTCCAGGGTTTGCCGTCCTGAGGCTGTTTTTCCAGCATGAGAGCGCGGAAATTTTCTATCATGGTGGAAAATTCCTCCAGTTCAGTGGCGGCTTTTTGATCCTGAAAAAGTCCCTGCTGTCCGTGAGAACGCGCGTAGTTAAGCTGCGAAAGCGCGTCCCAAATGCTGGAATGGTTTTTTCTGGCAATGCCGCTCAGGGCGGCAATAGTGGTCTTTCCTATACCACGGCGCGGTGTATTGATGATTCGCAAAAGACTCACATCATCGCTGGGGTTTGCGATAATACGAAGGTAAGAAATGATGTCTTTTATTTCCTTGCGCTGGAAAAAACTTGTCCCGCCCGACACACGGTAGGGAATGTTATCCGCAAGAAACGATTCTTCAATATTGCGGGCAAGGGAATTTGTTCTTGTAAGGACTCCGAAATCGTGGTATTTGTAGTCTTCCGTAATCATCAAGCGCCTGATCTGCCCCGCGATAAAAAAGGCTTCGGCGGTTTCGTTTTCGGGATAGAAAAGCTCCACCGGTTTGCCGCCTTCTTTTCCCGTCCAGAGATTTTTTTTCTTTCTGCCTTTGTTATGCGAAATTACACCGTTGGCGGCGTCAAGAATTGTTGAAGTGGAACGGTAATTCTGTTCAAGCTTGATCTCGATCCTGCCGGGAAAGTCATTTTCAAATAACAAAATGTTTTCATAATTCGCCCCGCGCCATGAATAAATGGACTGATCATCGTCGCCTACTACGCAGACATTTGATTCTTCGCCGTTTGTTAGATGTTTCATAAGCCTGTACTGGATAATGCTTGTATCCTGAAATTCGTCTACCATTATGTAACGGTATTTTTGCCGGTATTTTTCGGCAATATCATCGTTTTTATCAAACAGTTCAAGCGGGATGGTCAGCAGATCGTCAAAATCGACGGCGTTGTAAATTTTTAGAGCCTGATTGTATTCTTCATAGACAGGTTTCATATCGGCGCTTTCTGTCCATTGTGCAAGACCAGTCTTTATTTTTGAAAAATATTGAGAGAGCGCATAAAGATCGACCTTGGCGGAGTACATGCGGCATTCTCTTAAACATTCTTTGATTAGAGAAATCTTGTCTGTCTCGTCATACACGGAAAAATTCTTCCTGTAGCCGAGAAGTTCACATTCATCCCTGATGATTTTATGCCCGAATGAATGAAATGTGCTGACGGTAAGGTTCTGCAATTTTTTACCTGTCAGTCCTTTAACTCTTGTTTCCATTTCACGCGCGGCTTTATTGGTAAAAGTCAGCGCTAAAATCGCGCTTTGGGGAATTCCGTTTTCAAGCATATGCGCGATACGGTAGGTGATGACTCTGGTTTTTCCCGACCCCGCTCCGGCAATTATCAGCACCGGACCTTCAATGGCGCGTACCGCTTTAAGCTGCGGCTCGTTAAGCTGCGTTTCAAAATTGAATTTTGACAAAATTTCTCCCAAATCCGCTGTGCGGTTTATGCTATAAATTTTTCAATATATTTGCAATATGTTTTCCCGCTTTTCCCCTGTGGCTCAGGCTGTTTTTCTCTTTTGGGGAAAGCTCCGCTACGGTTCGCCCAAGACGCGGAACAAGAAAAATAGGATCATAACCAAAGCCGCCTTCCCCTTTTGACATTCCAAAATTTTTTACAATCTCACCTTCAAGAGTTTCCTGAACAACGAAAAATCTATCGTCATTAAGCAAAAGAACCATCGCGCAGACAAAACGCGCGCTTCTTTCCGGGTTGTCTCCCAGTTCTTCAAGCAGTAAAAGGTTTCTCTGAAGGCTTGTCAGCTTTTTCCCATCTTCCGATCCATAGCGGGCGGAGTATATTCCCGGTTTTCCGCCAAGAGCGTCCACGCAAAGACCTGAGTCGTCGGCGATGACGGCTTCGTCTTTTTTACCCAGTATTTTTTTCAATTCACGGGCTTTGAGCAGGGCATTTTCGCAGAAAGTGAGACCTGTCTCTTCAGGGTCAAAGTTGATACCGGCTTCTGAAGGAATTTTCAGTTTTTTCTCAAGAACAGCTTCAAGCTCTTCCTTTTTGTGGGCATTGTTTGTGGCAAACCAAATATTCATGTTTTGAGTATAGCGGAAATTTACAAAAAAGCATAGAACCTTGCGTTCTGGACATTTTTTTTCAATTAAGCTATAATTAAATTAATAATGAAATTTACTAAAAAAATCAGTATTTTTTCTCTTGTATTGATTGCGGTTTTTTTTGCGCTTGTACTGTCAATTTCCTGTTCAAATACCAAGCCGGAGATCGCTTACGGTTTTATTCAGCTTGTTTTATATCAGGATGATAAAGAGCCGAGTGAAAGATATTCGTTTTTTATTATCGCGGAGGATGACGAAGGTATTGATAATCTAAATGAGCTTTATCTGTATCATGACAAAGAACAGCTTCGCTGGCATATTACCAAAGATGAATGGATTAGTTTTACCGAAGGAGAAACGACATGGATAGGGACAAGAGGCATCTCTATTAAAGACGGCAAGCTTCCAAGCGGCGTTTTCCGAGCGGTATTGATAAATAAGGGCGGCGAGAAAGGAGAACGAAAATTTACCTATGACGGAAGCGCCCGCTATCCGTTTCCGGTATTTGAAGTTGAAAACGGCAATTATACGGTGAAATCCGAATGGCCTGTAAACCGTCTGGTTTGTTATGACAGGGCAGGTGAGTATTCCGCAACAATTGAGCTTAATTATCTTTCGGGAAGTATCTCTCAGTTAAACCTTCCTTCTTCCGTAAGAACCGCCGCGCTTTGGGCGGAAGACCCGTCGCATTTTTCAAGCGCGTTTACCAATGTTATTTCCGTACGCTGATGCTGAAAAGTTATGTGATAAGAAGCGGTCGTTTTACAGACGCCCAGAAGAAAGCCTACGATTCGTCAGCAGAAAAATATATAATTCCGTTTTCCGGTGAATATTCTCCGTCTGAAATAAAATTGGATTTTACAGAAATATTCGCGAACAACTCAAATGTTACGCTGGAAATAGGCTTTGGTATGGGTATAGCTACCGCCGAAATCGCGCAGGCGAATCCCGAAAAGAACTATTTAGGGATAGAAGTTCACCGTCCCGGTATCGGGCGGCTGTTATGGGAAATTGAAAAACGCGGTCTTTCCAACATCAGAATAATTGAATATGACGCGGCTGTAATAGCTGAAAAAATGATCCCCGCGTTTTCTCTGGAAGCGATACATCTTTTTTTCCCCGACCCCTGGCCAAAAAAAAGACACCATAAACGCCGTCTTGTACAGCGCCCGTTTACAGAAACGCTTGCCAAATGCTTAAAACCGCAAGGCTATTTATACATGGTTACCGATTGGGAAGACTACGCCCTTCACGCCCTTGATGAATTGACCGCAACCGCTGGACTTCGCAACGCCTATGAAGGCTTTGCCGCGCCCCAGAACTGGCGTCCTGTAACAAAGTTTGAAAAGAAGGGACTCTCGAAAGATCACAAGATTAGTGAGCTGTATTTTGTGAAAGTTTGAAAAAAACATCACCCCGCTTTCATTCTTTACAGAATAATGAACGGGGTAATGTTAACTTGAGTAAAACTGTTGACTAGAATCTCCAGCCAAAAGCCAAGCTCAGGCGCGGACCGCCGATGAATATAAAACTTTCAACTAAACCAAACATATCATTCAATCCACTTGCAACTTCGTCAATTTCACCCGCTAATTGATCTCCGAGTTTTTTGCCAAGTCCAATTCCGCCATAATATCCTAACGAAGGTTCAAAGATAAATCCTCCCGGATTGCCGAAATCTATCCGCCAACCTAGTTTTGCGCCCAGTTTAAAGAAACTTCTTGATGCGGTGAAATTGACAGATTTATTATCCGATGTACCCTCGAAAGTTATTCCCAAATAACCATAACCAAGCATACCGTCTAAAAAGAATGTCCGCCTCGAAAACGGGTAAAAACGGGCATGTCCTTCTATGGAAAATGAATTAAGGCGCATTCCAAGCGAATCATCTCCGTCAGAAAATCCAAGACCGCCTCCTAAATACGCGAACCTTCCCGCAAAACTCAGCGCGTCAAATAATTGATATTCATACTGCGCGCCGATGCCGAAACCGGAAGAGCTAAATTCATCGCTATCGGATATCATTTTTCCGGCTGCTCCGATACCTATACCGATAATTGTCGGACCAATGTCAACTGTAATTGTGTTATTCGGTCTGTCGTTATTCGGTCCGTCGTCTTGGGCGAAAAGACCGCCCCCCGCGAAAGCCGCGAGAATCAATAATACTAAACCTTTCTTTACCATTTTTTTCCTCCATAAAAAAAATTGTATACCTTAACATATAACACATAAAAATGAAATTTTCATATGCCGAAAGGCATATTTTACAAAAAAATGATAAAAACATATATGCCAAAAGGTATATTTTACAAGAAAATGATAAAAATATATATGCCAAAAGGTATATTTTCTATATTTAATATTTATGTAAAAATGAAAACCGGAGAAAGTTGTGTTACTTACTGTCGATATAGGGACATCCAATTTTAAATCCGCGCTTTGGGACTTTGACGGAAACCGTCTGTCCTTTGCCGCCGTTCCACTCTCAATAAACAACGACGGCGTCACTCACGAAGCGGACTGCGCTCAGTGGCTGAGGGCTTTTGAAGCCTGCTGTCAAAAACTGGCAAAAGACATGAGAAACCTTGCCTCAGTGCGGGCGGTAATAATCAGCGGAAACGGTCCCAGTCTTGTGCCTGTTCTTGGAGAGCCGTCCGTCGGGAAAGACGGACTGTCTCTGGCGGCGGAACGCGCGAGGCTTTGGCTGGACAGGAGGGCGGTAAAATATCAGGCGGAAGTAGCGGAAGTGATGGGCGGCTTTGTAGACGCCGGTTTTTTTCTGCCAAAAATACTGAGCATTAAAAACGATGAAGGCGAATTGTACAACAGGACGAAGTGTTTTTTGGGCTGCCCCGAATATCTTGCCTACGCGCTCACAGGACAGGCGCGTACTGTTTTTCCTTCCGACGGATTTGATCGCTGGTTTTGGAACGACAGCGTTCTTGAAAAACTGAAACTGGATGCGGAAAAATTTCCCCCATTTATCCGTCCCGGCGATCCGTACGGGACGCTTCTTCCATACGCCGCGGAACATTTTGGTTTCGCGAAAAATGTCCCGGTAATTACGGGCGGTCCGGATTTTTTCGCCGCGATATTGGGCGCGGGAGTAATGAAACCGGGACAGGCTTGCGACCGCACAGGCTCTTCCGAGGGAATAAACCTCTGTACTGAAAACCGTATCGGCGACGAACGGCTTATGTCCTACGGTCATCCTGTTAAGCCGTACTGGAATCTATCGGGGATAATCAACACGACAGGCAAGGCGATAGAGTGGTGCCGCGATCTTTTGGGACTGTCGGACTTTAACGATTTTTTCTCGTTAGCTGAAAAAAGCGAACCGGGCTCGAAGGGGCTGGTCTTTATTCCCTATCTTGCGGGAGAACGCGCTCCTGTCTGGAATCCGTCCGCGCGCGGTCTTTGGCGCGGCATAAGCCTTTCCTGCGGACGGAGCGAATTCGCGGCTTCCGCGCTTGAGGGGATAGGTTTCGCGATCAGGGACATTATCGGCGTAATGGAAGAGAACGGCGCCGTTGCGAAACAGTTGCGCGTAACAGGCGGTCTTGCCTCAGCCGCGCGCCTTAATCAAATAAAAGCCGATATAACTGGCAGGGAAATACTTGAGCCGGTTCATAAAGAAGCGGAACTTCTGGGTCTTGCAGTAATCGGCGCCTGTTTTTTGGGTAAATTCTCCTCATTTGCCGAAGCCTCGTCCGCGATGTTCCGCGTAGAAAAAACCTTCGAGCCAAATCTAAAAAACGCCGCTCTATATGACCGGCTCTTTAGCGAGTACAAGGAGAGACAGTTATCTTGACGCAATTAAAACATTTCTATATCCTGATATTAACATGAAAAGAATTATTACATTCTTTCTGCTTTTATTCGTTTTTTTCACTGTTGGCTGCGTGAAGAAGCAGACGCGGGAGCAAGCAGATAAAAAATTGTCCGTGCTGGTTTTCATTACGGGAGTTACAGCCGGAAGCCCGACCTATGAACTAATGGCTCAGGGCGCGCTGGAGTTCGCAGTCCTTCATCAGAATGTGAATGTGAAAATTTACGAAGCCGGTTTTAATCAGGCGGAATGGGAACAGCAGTTAGGAGAAATGGTTTCATCAGGCGACTACGATATTGTGCTCGGCTCCAATCCTTCGTTGCCGGAGCTTTGCGCGAACGTGGGGAAAATGTTTCCCGACCAAAAATTTATCATCGTAGACGCGCAGTACGAAGGTAATCCTCAGATACGCACCTACCTTTACAACCAATACGAACAGTCCCT
Organism: Treponema sp.; assembly: GCA_031273265.1. Taxonomy (GTDB): domain Bacteria; phylum Spirochaetota; class Spirochaetia; order Treponematales; family Breznakiellaceae; genus WQXQ01. Next base: position 2,084 of record JAISSH010000103.1, on the reverse strand, counting down.
GTTTCTTGGCTATCTAGCCGGTCTTGTAACAACCGGCGCGATGCCTCATGCCAACAGTCAGAAGCGGATCGGGTTTATAGCCGCGCAGGAATATCCGCTGTTGACAAAACAAATCGTTCCGGGCTTTCTTGACGGCGCGAGGTTTGTAGATCCCGCGATTGAGATTGACAGGCGCATAGTAGGCTCATGGGCGGACGCGAACAAGGCGGCTGAACTTGCATGGGCGATGATGGATTCGGGAGTGGATGTTTTTACCTCGATAGCGGGAGGAGCGGCGAGGGGGATGATAAAAACGGCGCAGGAGAGGGGCGCGTATATAGTCAGCTACAATACAAACGAATACGGATTGGCGCCGGGTCTTGTCGTGGGATGCGGAATAATGGAACAGAAAAAACTTATAACGGAGATTCTCTCTGACGCGCTTGAAGGAAAAATTCAATACGGAGTTTCAGAAACCGTCGGGGTAAAAGAGGGTTACCTCAGCTTTATTACGGACGATCCCGGCTATCTGAACAATTTACCCGCCGATATTCGCGAAAAATTTGAAATTTTTCTGGATGACCTTCGAGCCGGCAGGATAAGCTACACGGTTCCGCCGCTTTGAAAAAATGGCGAATAACAGCCTGTGCGTAGAATTGCGGGGTATCAGCAAACAGTACCCCGGAAGTGAAAAAAAAGCAAATAACAATATAAGTCTCGATTTAAAGCAGGGAGAAATTCTCTGCGTTGCCGGCGAGAACGGCGCGGGAAAAACTACGTTAATGAAAATCCTCTGCGGGCTGGAATTTCCCGATTCGGGGGAAATTTTCATTAATGGCAAAAAAGAAGAGATAAGTTCTCCGCTTGCGGCAAAAAATCTGAAAATCGGCATGGTGCATCAGCATTTTACTCTGTTTCCTGACTATACCACTGCGGAAAATATTGTAATGGGAAGCGAACCGCGAAAATGGGGCGTGTTTGTTGATATAAAAAAGGCGAATGAAACAGCGGAAAAAATAATCGCGGATAACAATTTTCCTATTAAAAGCGGCGTAAAAGTAAAAGATTTAACGCTTGGCGAAATGCAGCAGGTTGAAATATGCCGCGTTCTGTGCCATAACGCGCAAATTATTATTTTAGACGAACCTACTTCCATACTTACAGAAAATGAAACTCAATCGCTTTTTAGTACGTTAAAAACGCTCGCCGCAAAAGGGAAATCCGTCATTCTTATTACGCACAAGTTGCGCGAAATTAAACAAATAGGCGACCGTACTGCGGTTTTGCGCCGCGGAGAATTGGCAGGCATTTGCGGCGCGGCGGATATGGATGAATACAGTATTGCCCGCATGATGACAGGAGAAGAAAAATCTTCGTTTGAAATGACGCCGCCGCGCCGCGCAAAAGGGAGCGGAGAGCCTGTGATAAAATTTGACAATGTTACCGTTCTTAGAAAAGGGCAAAAACATCCGCTCCTTGATAGAGTTTCGTTTTCAGTTAACGAAGGTGAAATTGTCGGGGTTGCGGGCGTAGGAGGGAACGGTCTTGGAGTGATAGAAGCGGTTCTCGGCGGTTTCCTTCATCCCGCTTCGGGGAAAATTCTTCACAGGGGAAAAGATATTTCCGCCTTAAACATACGCGCCCTGCGTAATCAGGGGCTTGCCTATGTCCCCGCCGACAGACTGCGCGTCGCAAGCGCGAAAGACGCGGAAATAGAGGAAAATTTAATAATAAACCGCCGTCATGAAATGACAAAAAAAATGTTGATTGACAAAAAAACAGCGGGGGAATTTTCAAAGAAACTCGTTGAAAATTACAATATTGAAGGGGCGCGGTTAGACGAAAAGGCTTCTGTCCTTTCAGGCGGCAATTTGCAAAAATTAATTTTAGCGCGTGAGATTAATTGGCTAAAGGATTACATTGTCTTTTCGGAGCCGACTTGGGGTTTGGATATAGCATCAAGCCGTTTTATTTTGAAAGAAATTGCCGCTCTTCGTGAAAAGGGAGCGGCGGTGGTTTTAATTTCAACTAACATGGAAGAAATTTTATCTCTTGCGGATCGAATAATAGTAATGTACAGGGGCGCGATTGCGGGCGTTTTTGAA
>JAISSH010000042.1 GCA_031273265.1 Treponema sp. | reverse complement strand
GACTCTTCTTCATATATAACAGGACAAGTACTGCCCGTAGACGGCGGAATGTATTTCTAGGAGTATAAAATGAAAAAGAAAGTTGTAGTAACAGGAATGGGAGCGGTTTCTCCCATAGGTAATACTGTTGAAGAATTTTGCGCTTCGCTTAAAGAAGGAAAGAGCGGCATTGGTCCCATCACCGCTTTTGATACAACCGGATTTGACGTAACAATCGCCGGTGAGGTGAAAAATTTTAATCCCGAACTTTGGATGGATAAAAAAGAAGCGCGAAAAATGGCGCGCTTTGTACAGCTTGCGGTCGCCGCGGCGGCGCAGGCGTTAACAGACGCGGGACTCATGGGCGAAGTTGACGCGGACGGCAAACGTCCCGTAAAAAGCGATCCGTGGAGAACCGGTATTGTTATGGGCAACGGTATCGGCGGATTTGAAATTGTCGGAGAATCCCATAAAAAACTTTTTGACTCGGGTCCGAAGAGAATGCTTCCCCTCACCGTCCCGATGATGATCCCCAACGAAGCAGCCGGAAACATTTCGATGATATTCGGCACAAAGGGACCTGCCTTCACTCAGGTTACGGCCTGCGCTTCAGGAACAGACGCGCTTGGACAGGCGCTCGACCTTATCCGCGCCGGGCGCTGCGATGTGGTAATTTCAGGCGGTACTGAAGCGACAATCGTCCCCTTTGCGGTCGGCGGTTTCCAGATGTTAAAAGCGCTTTCAACCAAACGCTGCAGCGAACCAGAAAAAGCGTCGCGCCCGTTCGATGCCGACAGAGACGGCTTTGTAATGGGCGAAGGCGCAGGCATTTTGATTCTTGAAAGCGAAGAACACGCGAAGGCGCGCGGCGCGAAAATAATCGCCGAGCTTGCAGGTTACGGCGCGACAGCCGATGCGTTTCACATAACGTCCCCCGATCCGACAGGCATGGGCGGTTCAAACGCAGTCAAGCAGGCAATTATTGACGCCGGACTCAAACCGGAGGACATTCAGTATTACAACGCGCACGGCACTTCAACTGAAATCAACGATCCCACCGAAACAAAAATGCTCAAAATCGCCTTTGGCGATCACGCTTACAAGTTGAAAGTTTCCAGCACCAAGAGTATGACAGGTCACTGCATCGCCGGCGGCGGCGGTCTCGAAGCCATCGCCTGTATTCTCGCAATCCGCGACGGTTTCTATCCGCCCACGATTAATCTTGACAATCCCGATCCAGAATGTGATCTGGACTATGTACCGAACAAGGCGCAGTACGGCGAAGTAAAAGCCGCAGCTTCAGGTTCACTCGGTTTCGGCGGACACAACGGCGTGGTAGTGTTCAAAAAATATCAAGGTTAAAAGGAAATAGTATGAACGAAATTGAAAAACTTTTACCGCACCGCGATCCGTTTCTTTTTGTTGATGAAATTGTCGAAGCAACAAACGAAAAAATTGTCGCGAAACATTTATTCACCGAGAACGAATATTTTTTCAAGGGACATTTTCCCGATTACCCCGTAGTGCCGGGCGTGATCCTTGTTGAAACAATGGCGCAATCCGGCGGCGCGGGCTTACGCAAACTCGGCACACTCGGCGAGGACGGACTGTTCTTTTTTGCCACCGTTGACAAAGTAAAATTCCGCCGCCAAGTCCGTCCCGGCGACGAAGTCCGCTCGGAGCTAGAAAATCTGCGCGTCTCCCCAAAAATGATCAAACAGCGCGGCAAAGCCTATGTCGGAGACGAAGTTGCCGCCGAAGCGGAATGGATGTGCTTAGTCGGCTGATTGTGTAGTATTTTTTTGATTAAATTTTACCACGAACCAACACCAACCCACACGAACTTGTAATATCTTATCTTCTTATTGTTCGTGATGGTTCGTGTCGTTCGTGGTAAATAAATATTCATAAACAAGGAGAAAGTAATGATAATCAAGCCAATGATTCGCAACAATATCTGTCTTAACGCTCATCCTCAAGGGTGCGCGGTTTCTGTGAAGCGGCAGATTGAATTCGCAAAGAAAAATTTATCACCGATAGAGAACAAAACGCCGAAGCTGGCGCTCATTATCGGATGTTCAAATGGATACGGGCTTGCGAGTAGAATTTGCACAGGCTTCGGGTTCGGGGCTGTTACGGTCGGTGTGTCAAAGGAAAAGGAAGCGTCCGGCAATCACACAGCAACGCCCGGTTTTTACAACAACGCGGCTTTTGACCGCGAAGCGGAAAAGGCGGGGCTTGTTTCCATTTCGCTTAACGGCGACGCTTTCTCCGATGTGAACAAAGCGGCAACTGCTGATGCGGTACGGAAGGCGGCGGCAAAAGCTAACATTCCCGCGAAGATCGATTTAATCGTCTACTCGCTCGCTTCTCCCGTAAGAACTGATCCGAAAACAGGCGTTATGTACAAATCGGCGATTAAGCCGATTGGCGCGCCCTTCTCCGGCAAAACCCTCAACATGATGAACGGAACTTTTCACATTATGGAAGCGGAAGCCGCCAATGAGGAAGAAATTTTTAACACGGTGAAAGTTATGGGCGGCGAAGATTGGGAATTGTGGATGGACGCGCTTGACAGAGAAGGGCTTCTCGCGCCTGTTACGCGCACTATTGCCTACACCTACTTGGGTCCTGAGCTGTCGTGGTCAATTTATAAAAACGGAACAATTGGCAAGGCGAAGGAAGACCTTGAACGCGCATGCCGCGAGATAAACGAAAAGTTCACCTCACATGGAAAAATATGCGGCGCGTGGGTTTCCGTGAATAAAGCGCTCGTTACGCGCTCAAGCTCGGTCATTCCGATTATACCGTTCTATATTTCATGCCTCTTCAAAGAGATGAAAGAGAAAGGTATTCACGAAGGCTGCATCGAACAGATTGTGCGCCTCTACCGCGACAGGCTCTACAGCGCCGACGGTTCAGTGCCCGTAGACGGCGAAAATCGCATCCGCATGGACGACTGGGAAATGCGCGAAGACGTGCAGAAAGCTGTCGTGGAGAGAATGAATATTGTCACATCGGAAAATGTGTTTGCGGAAACCGATGTCGCGGGTTTCAAGCATGACTTCATGGAAGCGCACGGTTTTGACGTAGAGGGAATCAATTATGGCGCAGATGTGGAGATTGGGTGAGGTTTAGTTTGCTTTTTATCTTCTAATTGACAATGAGGAAAACTATGATAAAATAGAAAAGTCATTATTTGGGAGGATTTAATGCGATTGACAACGGCTGATTTTACTGAAAAATTCAGAGAAATCAGGGAAATGGGGTATGTTCCTTCTTTGAGAAACGGCCCAACCGGAATTGGATTTACGCTTGAAACCCTTTTGGGAATAAATGAAAATAATGACGCTTTGCCTGATATAGAAGGAGCAGAATTAAAAGCACATAGGGCAAATAGCGCGAATTTAATCACACTGTTTACTTTTAATAATAAAGCATGGAAAATGCCCCCACTAGAGGCAGTTAAAAAATTTGGCAGTCTCGATAGAGATGGTCGGCAAGGACTTTATTATACTATGTCATTAAAACCAAATAGCGCGGGACTTTTTCTTCTTGTAGAAAAAGATAAAATCTCAGTACGCCATATTTCGGG
>JAISSH010000008.1 GCA_031273265.1 Treponema sp. | reverse complement strand
TTTTCCAGCGTGACGGCCGCCTTTTGAATCGCCCCGCTCTGGCGGTAGATATTGTCTGTTCCTTCCTTCACCTTGCCGGTAATGTCCTGCAATGCCTTAAGCGCGGTCAATATCTGACTGCCGCCGGTGGATTGCTCTTCCACGGCGTTGTTCATCACGCCGAAGGATTGATCAAGCGTCTTTATCTCCGTAAACATCGCTTCCATAGACCTCACCGTGTCCGAGGAAACGGACGTTATCTGCGTTATGCGCTGTTCCATCCTGTTTATTTCAGACGATATTGAGTCCGATTCCTTGGAGGACAGTTCGGCAAGTTTGCGAATCTCGGAGGCTACGACCGCGAACCCCTTGCCCGATTCTCCCGCGTGGGCGGCTTCAATGGCGGCGTTCATGGCAAGGAGGTTCGTCTTCGCCGCGATGTCCGCGATTGTCTTGTTGGCGTTTTGCAGCATTTCTGACTGCTGGTGTATGGCAGTTATCTCGTCCACCAGACGGTGCAGCTTGACCTGCCCCTCGCTGGAAGATTCGCTTATCATGTCGGCAGTCTTGCCCGCGTTACCCGCAACCTGGCGGATTGAGTCGATGTGGGCGACCATCTGCTCTATTGCCGCCGACGACTGCGTGATGTGCGTCGCCTGCGCGTACACCGCCTCGTTCAGCGAGTCGATAGAGCCGACAATCTTGTCTATTGCGCCGGATGTCTCCGTAACGGAGCAAGTCTGCGATTCGGTATCGAGCTTCATCTTCTCCATATTGCCGGTTATTACTTCCAGCGCGTTAGTGGATTCCACAATGACGGCCTTTAGCTGTTTACCGTCGGCAATCATCTTCAGAAGATGTTCGTTCAGTTTGTCAATCGCTCCTTTAAGGCTGTCCCTGATTTTAACCAGCGCCTTCTGCATGCTGCCTATTTCGTCCTTCCGGTATTTGCTGATCTTGCCGCTAAAGTCCATATCGGCGATCAAGCCGGCCATCGCTTCAAGTTCCTTTATTGGCCTGATAAGGGACATCGACAGCAGGAACGCCATAACCGCGGCGGCTATAATAGAAACTACCAGCGACAATTGTGCGCGTAACTCATAGCCCTTTACCCTGGAAATATCATAATCCGCGCCCAGTATAGCCACTACCGTGTCGTTTTGCACAACGGGAACAAACGCCGATATAAACGTGCCGAATTCATCGGTATAGGCCGTCTTTGTGATCTGCGCGGTTTTGGTAGTATAGGCGGCGGTCAGCGCGTCGGGTATATCGTCCTGCCCCCACATGGTGAATATATCTTCAAGCGACATATCGGGCGTATACTCGGAAGAAAATACAAACCCGTAACCTTCCCCAATCCGCCGTATCAAATAAATATACGTCATATCGAACACCCTGGCGATGTCGTTCATGGAATAGACAAGGTCCCAGTATTCCTGCGAACCGGCTGTTCCCAGCCTTACAATTTCCGCCGGGTCGGTAAAGACGCCGTGGTGATCGATATCTACCATCTGAAGAACATGGGTGAGCTTTTCCTGATATGTAGCCTTTATATACATTGAATAGGGAATATACATCACGAGCGAGATGCTCAATCCCAACCCTATAAAAAACGCGAAAAACTTCCATCGTAAACTTTGCATGACAACTCTCTTTTGTAAGTATTTTACAGTATTTTACTGATAATTTAAAGAGCGGGAATGTGTGGGACCCTCTAGTAAGCCTCTAGAGGATCCTCTAGCAAGGCTCTAGAGGGTCCTCTAGCAAGCCTGTGGGGTCAGGACAGTATTGTCCTCCCGCTTATCCTTGTGTACACTGTAGACAAGGTGAGGACATGTGGAATATACGGATATTTGCTAAATACGCGCTGTCCATAGTAATCGGCGCGGGCCTTATGTTCGCGCTGAACAGATTTTTCGCCATTCCCACCGGAGTTTCAGGCACCGATATTCAACTGGGTATCCCCGTCCTCGCCGTTTTCTCGGCCGTTTTGGGGCCCGTTGCCGGGTTTTTAACCGGCTTTATAGGGCATGCTCTGGTGGATTTAAGCTGGGGCGGCGTATGGTGGAGCTGGGTAATTGCTTCCGCCTTCTTCGGTCTTGCCGTCGGTTCTTTCAGGAAATATTTCAAAATACAGGCGGGCGGATTCGGCGTTAAACAGGCTCTTGTTTTTAACGCAGTACAGGCCGCCGCCAATATCGCCTCCTATGTTTTCATCGCCAGAATTCTGGATCTTCTTATGTACGACGAACCCTTCGGCAAGCTGACCTTGCAGGGGTTTGTCGCCGCCGGCGTAAACATAGCGGCGGTCTTAATTCTTGGAACCATTCTCGCAATCGGTTATTCAAAAACATTAACCAAAACCGGCCGTCAGAAAGAAGAGATTGAAGAAACAGAGATAAGTTATTCCAAACGCATCAACAATCTTACAAAAGCTATCGTAGTCAGGCTGGCGCTGGGAATGTTTTTTATTTCCGCGCTTATGACATTGCTTATCTCCGAACTGGTAAACCGGCAGACGGACAATTACCGGACAACTGTTATCGAAGTGACCGGACACCATTTGACATCGGCGGTAACGGCGCTTTCGCAGCTTGTCAGCGCCGAGGAACTGGACCTTTTCCATACTGTCGAGGATATGAATAAGCTTGAGTACGAACAGATACGGGAACGGCTTATACAGTTTGGCGAAGATAACTCTGTCAAATACGCGTATTATTGGCGGGACTGCGGTAACGGCAAATTTCAATACATAGTTGACAACGATACTGATCCTAAAACCCAGGTTGGACCTGGGGACTTTAATGATATTAAACAGGATGCCGAACGCGAAGCGCTGGCAGGGAATATCAGCGTAGCGGACCTTGGCTCCTATAGTCCCGGCTGGGAGGGGCTTCTTTCAGCCTATGCTCCGGTATTTGACAGGGAAGGCAATATATACGCCGTTGCCGGAGTTGACATCAGCGATGAATTTATCTTCCTGCAGCATCAGGACGCGCATAAGATGACGCTCCTTCAATTAATTGTCGTTCCTATTTCGGTGATCTTCGGCATTCTGAATATGTTCCTGTACCGCAGAAAGGCAAAGCAGATCGAAGAAGCCCACATAAAACTCCAGTACTTCAACAACAACCTGCGCCGGGCGTTCTCCACCTATTTGTCGGAAGACGTGGTAGAAGAAATTGTAACCGATCCCACGCGCCTCCAGCTTGGCGGAATAAAACGGCACATGACCGCGATATTTACCGATGTGCGCGGATTCACAGGAATAGCGGAACGGCTGTCGCCGGAAAACCTGGTGGATCTGCTTAACCATTATCTTTCTACAATGAGCGACGCGATACTGGAACAAAAGGGCACTATTGATAAATACGAAGGCGACGCGATTATTGCCTTCTTTGGCGCGCCGCTGGAACTTCCCGACCATGCAATAAAAGCCTGTACCGCCGCTGTTATTATGAAACGGCTTGAGGCTGATGTAAACAAATACGTGATGAAAAGCGATATAAGTCCGTCTCCGCTTTTAACGCGCATAGGAATCAATTCAGGCGATATGGTTGTGGGAAACATGGGAACTCAAAAGAAAATGAACTACACGATCATAAGCAACGCGGTGAATCTGGCGGCGCGCCTTGAGGGAATTAACAAGCAATACGGAACATGGATTCTCGCGACGGAGAATACAATTAAAGAAACAGCGGGATGGTTTCTTACAAGGCGGCTTGACCGGATACGGGTTGTGGGGATAAAAGAGTCGGTGCAAATTTATGAAGTATTGGAAACCATGGAAGATGCGCCGCAGGCTCTGCTTCAAAAAGTCGATCTTTTTCATAAAGCGCTGGAACTTTTTGAAGTGCGCCGCTGGAGCGATGCTGGAAAGGAGTTTTTACAGATTCTGAAACAATACCCCGATGACGGTCCTGCCGGACTGTATGTTAACCGCTGCCGTCAGTTTTTAAAAGCTGAGCCTTTGCCAGATTGGGATGGGGTCTTTAATATCCTTGAAAAATAATATACTACTCAGGCTTGCGCCGTTTCAATGGCGTAAACTAAACCTCAAACTCATTGACAATAGAAGAAATCTTCTCTATGGTTGAACGGCTGGCGGCTGCTAAATTTGAAACTTCCTGTGCGCCCGATTTGATTTTTCCGATGCCTTCGGACACTTCCTCCATGCGCGCGGAAATTTCCATGGCGTGATCGTGAAGGGTGTTGATTTCCTTTAACATCTCTTCGTTGCCCTGAGCCATCTTGCGCGAGTTATCCGAAACCTGCGCGTTTGTGTCTTTCATTACGTGCAGGGCATCAATCACCTGAGTCGCGCCTGTTTTCTGCTCGCGAACGGCGCTGTCAACTTCTATAACAAGTTTTTCAGTTTCGCCTACCCGGCCGGAAACTTCCGCAAAGGCGCTTTCCGAAGCTTCGGCGTCTTTTACTATTTTGTCAATCGTCCCGACAATTTGTTTTAATTCGGCTCCGATCTTTTTTGATTCGCTTGAAGAATTTTCCGCCAGCTTGCGGATTTCATCGGCGACAACGGCAAAGCCCCTTCCGGCATCTCCTGCGTGCGCCGCTTCAATCGCCGCGTTCATCGCCAAAAGATTTGTCTGCGCCGCAATGGTGGCGATAATTTTATTCGCTTCCTGTAAAGACTGCGACTGCTCCACAATCTCATTTATACGCTGCCTGCTTTCATCTTGAATCCGCCTTCCCTCTTCCGCCGCAGCGCTTACGGTTTTGAAATGGGTCGCCATTTTTTCGGTTACCGTACCAATGGAGGAAATGTTGCCAACCATTTGCTCAACCGCCGCCGACCCTTGAGACATGCTCGATGTTTGCGTAGCGACGGATTTTTCCAGCGTCTCAACAAGATCGGACAACTCTTTAACAGTCTTCTTGGAAGAGTCGGCGCTTTCCATCTGCCCTTGAGTTTTTTCAAGCACCTGTTCGGCAGCGTCGGCGATTTGGACAACGGAGCTCGCCATATCGATTGAATGTTCTTGGAGCTGTACGCCGACTTTGGAAAGATCGCCCTGCCCGTTTTTGATTTCCTGTATTCCCTCGCCAAGATGTTCGCAGAAAGTATTCACCATTCCCGAAACAGTGCCAATCTCGTCTACGGAACAAACATTGATGCGGCGCGTCAGGTCTTTTTTTTCTGATGAAAGATTTTCCATTTGCTTGATTATCGCAGAGTAAAAACCGGACAGATTTTTTTTAAGGGCAACCGCCATGATTGAAATACAGAACATTATGAAAACAACGGGGAGCAGTATGATAAACCACGTACTGCCGCGCACCTTGTCCATAATTTTTACAGTCTGATTTATGCCAAGCACAGTAACGGCGAAACCAAAGAGCAGACACACCAGGGCTACCACTATTGGAACAATAAAAAATTTCAGTTCCTGCCGGTTCTCGCGGAGATCGCGGGGATAGCGCGTCAGTCCGCTGACTATCAGAGCCTTGAAAACCATGCCGTCGCCGGTAACGTATATGAAAGTTCCCACAAATATCCCGAAGGAAAGCGCTGTCAGAAATATGTGGGTCTTGATTTCAGGATCGATTCCCAGCCAATTGCCGGTAAAAAAGATAATCACGAGGAAGAGCGAATGGAGCACTACGGCAATAGCGATCATCTTGATAGGAACCGCGCCGATCTTTTTAAGACTGGCTACGTATTCATCGCCGTCGCACTTTTTAAAATAATCCTGACTAAAACACTTGACGTTCAACCCAAGGAGGACGCCGACATACACCGCGAAAAAGACCACGGCAGAAGGGATATATCCAGAGAGGAGTTGTGAAAACAAATGCCCAAAAAACAGCAAAATGAAGAAATCCACCAAGACAAGAGCAAATCCGGTAAAAACCACCAGCGCCATAAATGAAAACTTTTGGGTTGTCGCAGTTGACATAAATAAAATTATAACGGATTCGAGCCAATTTTGCTAGTATTTTTTGTACTAATTCGGTTGCATTTTATACTTATTCGTATTATTTTGTTCCGTTTCGTTGGCGAATTCTCATAAAGCTGGTATTTTCTTCATACGGACTAGCTAACCTTGAATTTCCCCTAATCCCTACCCCACATTTCAATCATATGGATAATTTTTCGAATTTTTTTTCTGATCTGTCATTCCATGACAGACCAATGTGCTATAGTAAAGACATGAAAACAGAGAAAAAGCCCGTAAGGGCAGAACTGCCAAGATCGGCTCTGGCGAGGTTGTACTTTATCGACAGGGAGATCGCTTCGGGGAAATATCCGAACACCGCCTATCTTGCCAAAAAGTGGGAAGGAATCAGCCTTTCAACCATAAGCCGTGACATCGACTTTATGAGAGACAGCCTGAACGCCCCCATTGAATACGACGCCCTGCACAGGGGCTATTATTACTCGAAACCCAATTACCGCATCCCTATGGGTTTTTCGGGGGCCGACGAACTATTGGCTCTGAGCATGACGAAAAACATTCTCGCCATGTACCGTGACACGCCCATTTACGACGCGGCTCATCATTTGCTGGACAGCATCACCGCGCCCCTCGCCGGCGGCGGCAATTCAAATTGGTACGAAAACCGCATCGTGGTTCCGCAGATTCCCACCGCGCCCGTAACCCCCGATGTTTGGAATATTATCAGCACTGCCCTGCGCGAAAACCGCGTCCTCACTTTTGAATATCATGGCGCATACGATAAATGTTACAAAAGCCGCCGCGTCCGACCCTATCAATTATTGTTCGACTCCGGTCTTTGGTATTTGTACGGTTTTGCTGAAGAACGAAAAGACATTCGCGTTTTTTCTCTTTGCCGAATAAAGAACATAGTCCTTACCAAAGATCGTTTTCTTCTGCCTAAAGATTTTGATTACCGCACCGGCAACGCCGATAGTTTTTTCGGCGTTTTCGCGGGACAGAAAAGACACCGATTCAAAATCGCTTTTTACGATTATTCCGCTGTGTGGGTAAAAGACCGACAATGGGCGGCGGATCAAAAAATCGCACAGACCGAAAACGGCGTTGTTGTAACTTTTACCAGCACCCAGTTTGACAAAGTTGCCGAGTGGGCGCTGTCACGCGGCAGTACCGCCCGTCCGCTGGAGCCTGAATCACTGGTCAATGTTTGGCGAACCAATATTGAAGAAATGCAAAAAATAGCGAGGTTAAAATGAAAGAAGTATCTGTCAAAATTGAACATGTTTTCGATTACGAATTGAAAGCAAAATTTATCAAAGAAATGTATGCTAATATTGCCGTTAATATCAGCAGTGAAGAGATTAGCGATTCCGACGTATGGGTAATACACGGAAAAGACGAAGATAAATGCTATGCTCTGATGATGCTGCAAAAAAAAGACGAGATGGGAGATGAAACGGAAGGTTCAGTAATGATAACACATTTTAGCTTAAAACCGGAATTATTTGAACAAGCTATTCTTTTGGATTTATATTTACACATAGAGGCGTATTACGTTAATAATGCGGTAGACTGTGTTAAAATCGTCTTCCCAAAAATTAAAGGTTTCACAACTAAAGCGACCAAATTTTTCAAAAAAATTGGGTTCACTAAAGTTATCATACATAGTCATCTGCATCCTGATGGCGCTGTTCTGTTGATTAAGCCCGATTTGAAAAAGTGGTACGTGGAGGAAAACGGCGAATATAAACCCAGAATTGAATATAAACCTAGAATTAAAGATAGCAGTGGAGGAATTAAAATAACATGAGGTACAAATTGATTAAAGATTTCCGGGAAGTAGAGTATTGGGAATTTCGTCCCGGAGAATACCCTGGAAAATACAAGAAAAACGATTTTTTCGATGATACCATTTATTTCAATTCAGACGCGATGGCTATAATTGATGATTGCATCCAGAGAG
>JAISSH010000124.1 GCA_031273265.1 Treponema sp. | reverse complement strand
TCGTAAAAATGGACGCTGTATATAATATTGTCGTCGTCAAACGGCGTAAGCGCCCCAAACGTGCTCGGCCAGTTCCACATATTGGAACCCGCGATAAGCGCGGACTTCGGGGCGTGGCGGCGAATCTCGCGGCAAAGGCGGTCTCTGACCTTGTTCCAAATTTCAGCGGTAGGCGCGACGGGTTCGTTGAGCGCCTCAAAAATAATATGCTCTTTTTCCCCGTAACGCTCCGCCAAATACGCCCAGATTTTCTCCGTTTTTTTTATGTACGTCTCATCGTCCGAAAAAAGTTTCTGAACGGGGCTATGCGTAGTTTCGGCGAAATCGTGGCCCGGACACTCGTGCAGGTCGAGTATCATTTTAAGCCCGTATTGCGACGCAAAATTGGCGGCACGGTCTAAATGGGCGAAGCGGGAAGGAAGCGGGTTTTCATTATCGTCAAAAAAAAGATACGAATCAACCGGAACGCGGACGTGGTCAAAGCCCCACTTGCCGACGTTGGCAAAGTCGGAAGCCGTGATGAACGTCTCTATATGGGCGTCAATACCCGGAAAATTTTCAGGGTCTTTCTCCTGTATAGCGTCAATCTGGCTGAGCCAGCCGCCCATATTCAATCCGCGCATTCGAACCATGTTTTCTCCCTGTTCTAAATATACCCTATATTGTATAAATTTAGAATTGGAAACTTTTAACTATACAAATGTTAACTATTTTTAGGCGGGTATTTATATTATACTGTCAATACTGTTTGTGTATTTTTGGTTTTAAAAATGGATAAAGCGTTATGAACAACGATAAAAAAAATTGCGTTCTTATTGTAGATGATGAAAAAATGAACATCGAAGTCCTGAGCAACATCTTACAGCCGGAATATACCGTACTAATGGCAAAAAACGGCGGCTCCGCTATTGAAATTGCGGGAAAATATCTACCTGATATTATTCTGCTGGACGTAATCATGCCGGATATGAACGGCTTTGAAGTGCTGGAAACTCTTAAGGCTTCCGACGCGACGCGGCATATTCCAGTAATTATCATAACAGGGCTTCACAGCGTCGAAGATGAGGAAAAAGGAATGAAGCTTGGCGCCGCGGATTTTATACATAAACCTTTTAGCTCTGAGATCGTTCAATCGAGGGTACGAAACCAGATAAAGAAAAAAGAGGCAAGATGACAATCCACGCGAGAATCTTTCTAGTTATTATAGCGGTTGCGGTAGTTATAATTGTATTTGGAAATATAATAGGAGCCTTGTTCCTGACGCGCAGTATAAGCACGGCGATGGAAAACGATATGCTTCTTGCGGTTGACATCGCCGATCAATATTTGACAGAAGAGATCGAACTCTTGAAAACCAACGCCGCCGATGCCGCAAATGATATTGAATTATCATACAACAGCGGCGAGAGTAAAGGCGTTCTGGAGCGCGTCTGCGCGAAATACCCAAGGTTCAACGGCATGGCTGTTTTTAACAAAACGGAACTGCTGGATTGGTGGGGCGAACATCCCGTACCGCCGGATTTAGTCAACGAAACGTTTATGCAAACAGCGCGGACACAAGGCGCAATTTCAAACACAATGTACAGTCCCGACGGTTCGCTTGTTATTTATGTTTCCGCGCCTATAAGAAACGATCTTGTTTTGGCAGGAGTTCTGCCCGGCAAGCATTTCCACAACCGGTTATTGCAATTCAAACTCTGGCAAACCGGTCATATTTTTGTCAACGATGAAGACGGATACGTTGTCTCCAATCCGCGCCCGCATTGGGTGGATGAACGATACAACTTTCTGGATATGGCAAAAGAGGACAGCTCATACGAAGAGTTAGCTGCAATGACAAGACGCGCAATCGCGGGCGAACGCGGTATGGCAAGGTACGATATTTTCGGCGTCCGGCGCATGGCGGCTTTCCGCCCCTTATCAAGCTCCGACGTCGGCTGGTTCGTAGCAATAGTCGCTCCCCTTTCAGAAAGCGCGTTAAAAAATATTCCCAGCGGCATATCTTTGATCATCGTTATATCTCTGGCTCTGAGCGCGGCGGCAGCCGGCATAGCCGCCGTTATGCTAAAACGCCCATACGAAGAAGTTGACCGCCTGCGAAGATCCGCCGAAATCGCGTCAATATCAAAGTCAACTTTTCTCGCCAACATGAGTCATGAGATACGAACGCCGATGAACAGCATCATCGGATTTTCTGAACTTGCCCTTGACGGCGAGGCTTCCCACAGAACCAGAGACTATCTGGGAAAAATAAAAACAAACGCCGAATGGCTTTTGCAGATAATCAATGACATACTTGATATTTCAAAAATTGAATCCGGTAAAATGGAACTGGAAAAAATTCCTTTTAATATGAATGAATTGTTTTCAAGCTGCCGGACTCTGGTCATGCCGAAAGCTGTTGAAAAGGGAATATTGCTCCATTTTTACGCCGAACCCAGCATAGGCAAAATGCCGCTTGGAGACCCGACAAGACTGCGTCAGGTTATCGTGAACCTTCTGTCAAACTCCGTAAAGTTTACAAAAGTCGGCATGGTAAAACTTTACGCCGCCATCAGCGCTCAGGATAAAAATACAATTACAATGCACTTTGAAGTAAAAGATTCCGGCATCGGCATGACGGAAGAACAGATAGAAAAAATATTCGATCCGTTTACGCAGGCGGAATCCGGAACTACGCGCAAATACGGCGGGACGGGACTGGGACTTGCCATAACAAAAAATATAGTTGAAATGATGGGAGGAAAACTTTCCGTTGAAAGCTCTCCCGGCATCGGCAGTAAATTCAGTTTTGATTTAACTTTTGACACGATAGATATTTCCAATGATAATGTGCAGGAAAAAAACATTGTATTTAATGAGATTGAGAAACCCGCGTTTGAAGGCGAAATACTGCTTTGTGAAGACAACGTCATGAATCAGCAGGTTATCTGCGAAAACCTTGCGAGAGTCGGCATTAAAACAGTGGTCGCGGAGAACGGAAAAATTGGCGTGGATATGGTCAGGGGGCGGCTGTTAAGCGGCGAAAAGATGTTTGACCTTATTTTCATGGATATGCATATGCCCGTAATGGACGGTCTTGAAGCGTCAGAAAAAATTATCGGGTTTAACGCAAATGTTCCCATCGTCGCGATGACAGCTAACATAATGTCCAACGACAGGGAAATCTACAGAATGAACGGCATAAATGACTGCATAGGCAAGCCTTTTACGTCCCATGAACTGTGGCGCTGCCTGATGAAGTATTTTAAGCCGCTAAACCTGCAAGCCATGAATAAAGTCCGGCAAACGCAGACCGATGACGAACTGCGCCGTAAACTGATAGTCAGTTTTGTAAAAGACAATAAAAACAGATTCGGCGAAATTACAGATGCCCTTAACAGAGGCGACAATAAACTGGCGCACAGGCTGGCGCACACCCTGAAGAGCAACGCGGCTCACTTTGAAAAAAATCTTCTGCGTCAAGCCGCCTCTGACATTGAGGATCAGCTTAAAGACGGGAAAAACAATGTTACGCCAAAACAGCTTGCCGTGCTGGAAATGGAATTGGAAACGGCGCTTGCTGAACTCACGGCGGAACTATCGGCGAATACAACCGTTCAGTCCGCGGAAGATTCCCAAAGCGCGGCGGCTAATAGCGAACCTTTAGACAAAGAAGCGGCGAAAGAATTATTTGAAAAACTTGAACCTATGCTTGAAATGGGCAATCTTGACTGCCGGAATTTTATCGACGACCTCCGGCGGATACCGGAAACCGAAAAATTAATTCAGCAAATGGAAGATTTGGATTTTCATGAGGCTCTTGCCACGCTTGGCGAATTGAAAAAGACAACAATAGAACGCGCCCAAAAGGTGTAGATCAATTCAGTTTCAGTCGCCGTTGCTCTTGCATTTCTCCTTAATTTTCGTTATATTTTGCTGTATAGAAGCGTTTTTTCGATAATCAAGAACCTTTTCAGTAAGGATTTTACATGAGTGTAATAAAACGGTTTATATATTTAATTTCTGCTGCCGTCCTACTGTCAATTTTCTTTTTGGCTTGTGAAAAGACCGAAAGCAAACCGTTGGAAGAAACATTTAAATACGCGTCGTTCAGAGATGTTCCCGGAATAACTGATGATGAAATAAGAGCCATTGAAGCGCTCCAGAAAGAATACGCTTCTTTTATTTACGCGATGCCTCTGAGTACCGAAGCGTTTGAAGGCGAAAACGGCGAGGTAAAAGGCTTTACCGCCTCTTTCTGCGAATGGCTGTCCGCTCTTTTCGACATTCCTTTTCAGCCGCTTTTTTACGACTGGCTCGACCTGCTTGCCGGTCTTGAGACAAAGGAAATTTCCTTTTCCGGCGAGTTGACCGCAACGCCCGAACGCCGGAAAATTTATCACATGACAAACGACATCGCATCCCGTCCTTTGAAACAGTACCGCCTCGCCTCTTCAAGACCGCTGGCGGAGATTGCGAAGGAGCGCGTGATTTTCTGCGGTTTCATCGCGGGAACAGCTACGATAAACACTGTTACCTCCGAGCTTGAAAGCGGCAAATACGAAATCGTTACCCTGAGCGACGTCAGCCTTGTTTACGACGCGCTTAAAAGCGGAAAAATCGACGCATTCTATTACAGCGGCACTGCGGAAGCCAACTTTGTCCGTTACGGTGATCTGCAAGCCTCGTATTTTTATCCCCTTATCTACCGTCCTGTTTCGCTGACGACTCAAAACTCCAGCCTTGCCCCCATCATTTCGGTCGTGGAAAAAGTTCTGGAAAACGGCGGTATGCGCTATTTGACAAAATTGTACAATCAGGGGGAGCGGGATTATTTGGTATACAAGATGCAGAAACAGTTTACCGATGAGGAACGCGCGTATATAAAAAGCCATCCTGTCATTCCCATCGGCGTTGATCCCGGCAATTACCCCGGCTGTTTTTTCGACAAGCGTGAAAAGGAATGGCGCGGAGTTTTTTTGGATATACTCGATGAAGTTTCCGCTCTCACCGGATTGACCTTTCAGCGCGTAAACGACGAATTCACCGAATGGCCTGTAATATATAAAATGCTTCAAGACGATGAAATCGCGTTAGTCCCGGAACTGACAAAGACATCCGAGCGGGCAGGCATGTTTTTATGGCCTGATACTTTGCAGATAACAGACAATTACGCGCTGCTTTCAAAATACGACTACCCTGACATCAAACCCAACGAAGTTTTATATGTCAAAGTGGGTCTGGCGAAAAATACCGCCTATGCCGCCGTTTTCAATAAATGGTTCGCGAACCACATGAACACCGTTGAATATGAAAGCATGGAGGAAGCCTTCGACGCTCTACAGCGCGGCGAAGTGGAAATGGTAATGGCGAACTACAAAAGGCTTCTGTACCTGACTCATTATCTTGAGCTTCCCGACTACAAGGCAAATGTGTTGTTTGACTATGCCATTGATGTAAATATCGGGCTGAATAAAAACGAGACCGTTCTGTGTTCCATTATTGATAAGGCGCTCGCGGTTATTGACTCTAGGATCATTTCAGACAACTGGAATCGCAAGACTTACGATTACCGCAGTAAACTTGTTGAAGCACAGCGCCCGTGGCTCATAGGCTCGTCCGTTCTGATTTTGTGCATACTCGTTCTCATCGGGGTTCTTTTCGTAAGAAGCCGCTATATCGGCAAACGGCTGGAAAAAATCATCGGACAGCGGACTGCCGAACTGGAACTGAAAAATGTTACCCTCACCACTCTGATTGATTCAATACCCGATCTTGTTTTCACGCTGGATACGTCTTTGCGTTTTACACAGCTCAATAAAAGTTTTCTTGAGCATTTCGGAATTAAAAAGAGTAATATCCTCAACAAGGGCGAAGACTGTTTGAGAATTTCCGCCGAAGATACGGACGCTCACAATAATTGGAATCGTAAAGTTATTGAAGAAGGACAGACCTTTGTGATTGAAGAACACATACCGCGCGCGGACGGAACGGCGCCGCTTTATGAAACGGTTAAAGCGCCTCTTTTATTGAACGGAAAAGTAGTCGGGGTTTTGGGTATGGCGCACGACATAACAAAGCGTAAAAAAATGGAAGAAGAAGCGCTGGCGGCTTCACGCTTAAAATCCGCGTTTCTTGCCAATATGAGCCACGAAATACGCACTCCCATGAACAGCATTGTTGGTTTTTCGGAATTGGCAATGGACGACGATATTTCCCCAAAAACAAAAGATTATCTGGATAAAATAAAAACAAACGCCCAGTGGCTGCTGCAGATCATCAACGACATACTTGATGTTTCCAAAGTGGAATCTGGGAAAATGGAACTGGAAAATATTCCTTTTGATATGCATGAATTGTTTACAAATTGCCGGACGCTTGTACTTCCGAAAGCGCTTGAAAAAGGACTCACGCTTCACTTCTACGCCGAACCGTCTTTGGGTAAAAAAACTCTGGGCGACCCCACAAAACTGAGGCAGGTTTTTGTAAACCTTCTTTCCAACGCGATTAAATTTACAAATACCGGCATGGTGAAACTGCACTCGGCTATTACCGGAACAACGGAAAATACCGTCTCCATGCATTTTGAGGTAAAAGATTCCGGCATCGGCATGACGGACGAACAGATAAAAAAAATATTCGAGCCTTTTACGCAGGCGGAAAGCGGCACGACGCGCAAATACGGCGGGACGGGGCTTGGGCTTGTCATAACCAAGAGCATAGTGGAGCTGATGGGCGGAGAACTTTCGGTGGAAAGCGTCGTCGGTGTCGGCAGTAAATTCATCTTTGATTTGACATTTGAAACCATTGACATGAGCGACGAAGATTTTAACAAAAAAAATATTACGCTCAATGAAATTGAAAAACCTTTATTTGAAGGGGAAATCCTGCTGTGCGAGGACAATGCCATGAATCAGCAGGTTATTACCGAACATCTGGCGAAAGTGGGACTTAAAACCGTAATAGCAGATAACGGCAAGATAGGCGTAGATATGGTTCAAAGCCGGATACAAAGCGGCGAAAAACAGTTTGATTTGATTTTCATGGATATGCATATGCCCGTAATGGACGGGCTTGAATCGGCTGAAAAAATTCTTGCGCTTAACGCCGGGATTCCGATGGTAGCCATGACAGCTAACATAATGTCCAAAGATAAGGAGATATACAAACAAAAGGGAATGAATGACTGCGTAGGCAAGCCGTTTACGTCTCAGGAACTGTGGCGCTGTCTTATGAAGTATTTAAAACCCATAAGCGGACAGTCAGTGAATAAAATCCGGCAAACGCAGACCGAAGACGAACTGCGGCGCAAACTGACTGCCAACTTCGTGAGAGACAATCAAAACAGATTCAGTGAAATTAAAGACGCCCTGAACTCAGGCGATATAAAACTGGCGCACAGGCTGGCGCACACGCTTAAAAGCAACGCGGCTTATCTTGAAAAAACTCTTTTACAGCAAGCCGCTTCTGATGTTGAGGAACAGCTTAAAGGCGGGAAAAACAGTGTTACGCAAAAACAACTTGCCGCTCTGGAAACGGAACTGGAAACCGCGCTCTCGCAGTTAACGGCGGAAACCGAAACGAATTCCGCGCGGCAGAATGACAAAGCTTCCAAGAGCGATGTCAAGGCTGAACCCGCCGACGCGGAATTTATCAGAGAATTATTCGCTAAACTTGAGCCAATGCTTGAAATGGGCAACCTTGAGTGCCGGAATCTTGACGACAGCCTCCTGCGGATACCGGAAACCGAGATTTTAAGACAGCAGATACAAGATTTAGATTTTTACGAGGCTCTTGCTACGTTAGACGAATTGAAGAAAAAATTAGGCGTGGGGTAATTTTCACCAGTCAATTTTTTCATCAACTTCAAATTCTGTTACGCGCGGCTCTTGGGAAAAATCCAGCACCTTTACCCTAACAGGTTTTATTTTAAATAAAATATTACCCGACAACTGCCCTTCTTCCGCTCTTTTTTTGAAATTGGCGCTCTTCGCGCTTATCAATTCCACCGCTTTTTTATACTCCGCGCCGTCTTTTTCAAGAGGCTCCGCACTGCCGTAGATTACGACATTCTTCCAAGTTTGAAGTTCCTGCGAAGTGTCTTCGTAATACGCGTTTACTTTCGGATTCGCCTTTATTTCCGCAACCTTTGCCGCCTGCGCTCCGCTTGAAAAATAAACCGTATATCCGTCATTCGCCTGCGAATAAAAAATCCGCGTGTTCGGATACCCGTCAAGCCCCACAGTGTTGACGATTAAACCCTTTTTGGACTGAATAATTTCAAGCCCTTTTTTCTGTACCGACATTCTTTTTTCCTCCATAATTCCGTATATTTAATACATACTATTAATATATGTATAATATGCGGATATTTGACTTTTGTCAAGGCTTTTTTGAAAAAAAATTAGGTATACATCGACTATTATTTAAGGGAACGTTTATCACAAATAACTGTATGTAGGCGGAAAAAACTCCTCCAACGGTCTGTTAAAGCGGTCGTATTCGTGGTAAAAGTTCAAACACCGCTCGTAAACCGCCTGCGCTTTTTGCATGAGCGCGTTTTCGTCTATGCCGATGAGTTTCTTGTCCTTCATCAGCATTTTCCCATTGATAATCGTGTGCGAAACATTATTGCCTGTGCAGCTTATAACCATTGTGCGGATTGGGTCTTCGTGAGGACCTACGGCAATATCGTTCAAATCGACGGCAATAATGTCGGCTTTTGCGCCGGGCGCTATTTTACCGATGTCGTCGCGCTTTAAGGCTTTCGCGCCGTTTATAGTCGCCGCGTCGTAAAAATCCCCGGCGCTCATCGGCTTGTAATCCGGCTCGTCCGCAAAAGTGTTCGTAACACTGCCGTCTTCGTTATAGCGGTCAAAGACAACGCGGTTACGGCAGATCGCGTCCAAGTCGCGGGCAAGGCGCATGTTGCGTATCATATCAAGCGGCTGGCAGTCAGTCCCGATTGTAACGTTTATTCCGTAGTGCCGAAGTTTCGCGAATGAAAAAAGAGCGCCTCCCCAATTCGCCTCAGCCATAGGTGTGGAAATTACGCTTACGCCCCGGCGCGCGACCATTTCAATCTCGCTGTTACGCGCCACGCTGAGGTGCGGGATCAGCAAATTTTCAGATAACAACCCTATTTTATCAAAATACTCAATCGTCGTATTACCGCCAAGCGCCCTGATGTAGTCCCACTCGTAAACACCCTCGCAGGCGTGAAGGCGCATAGGCGCGTTTTTACTTTCGGCGAAACGAATTGCGCGTAACAGAACGTCCACGCTCGTCCAGCGAATCTGGCATGGATTGATAAAGGCGCGAATCATTCCATCGCCCTTGCCGTCGAAGTCGTCAAAAAAGCGCATAGCGTCCGCGAAACTTTTCTCGCTTCGCTTTTCGTTGTAACCTTTGCCGACATGAACAAACGAGCGGAACGAAGGACCCGCGTAAAGGCGCATACCCATCGACAGCGCGACCTCGGTCATAATTTCATGTTCGCGGTAACTCTGCCCCCAGCCGTGAAACATCTCGCCCATGATCGGCATGGCGGTCGTAATGCCGTTACGGATCAACTGGGCGATTGAATAAGTCTGCCTGTCCCTGAAATCGTCCTCAGTGTAGAAATCTGTCGTGCAATATTTATCGCCCAAGTCGCACCACTGCCCCGTCCCTCCGGCTGACAGAATAACATCCTGCAAAGCGTGGTCTGTGTCGATGTCGGCTTCAAGATCGATAAAGCCCGGACCTACGATAGACGCGCCCATGTCGATTGTTTCGTCAACATGACCATCGTAATCCCTGCCGACAAAAATAATTGTATCGCCCTTGTAAACCACTTCTCC
>JAISSH010000101.1 GCA_031273265.1 Treponema sp. | reverse complement strand
ATCAAGAAAGAGGAAGAGTTTCCGCAACCTACGAATTAGCGGCTGGCTTTTTCTTTAAAGACTCTCTGAACAGCTTGTCCGTATCTACTTTTTCATCTACGCCGAACACCGGAATAATTCCCTCATCTCTGACGCTTCGGAAAAGCGGTCCGGGGCGGCTTCCGTATGACCAACTGTTTTCGTTGTTAACGATAAAGTCCAGGACTGTAACGGCGGACAGCGAAAAGAAAATTAAAGAGGCGTTGATTCTTCTTTCCGGTGGAAGCAGTAAATTAAGGCGTTTTGATACGGGATTTGGAACCTGAAAATTGTAACTTTCCCACGGGTTGTTGATTCCTTCGCACGGAGCTTTGGATGCCGCTCCTCCGTTGCGTGTTCCCTGGTCAATGCCCATTGCAACCGAAGTAAGGTGTTTTCGCAGTTTTCTGATTTCGCTGTAAATTGGCGTAACGTCCTGTTTTGTAAACGGAGGAGGTCCAATAGATTCAAATTTATAGTACGGAAGAAAATACAGGCGCTTGAACCAGTGCAGTTCATTAACAATTTTTCTTGCATAAGCGGATAATCTTGATTCTTTGGAGTTTTCCAGTATGCGGCAATATTCCATCAAACGCGGCAGATAATCCTTCGAAAAACTGTTTTCTATGTAACTGCGCCAGTTATTGGTAATTTCGTTCATTTCTTCATTTACTTTTAAAGGTCTGCCGTCCGGACCAATTATTGTTCCGAAGTTCACATAACGCATAGCGATGAAAAGATCGTCCAGTACATGCAGTAAAACGGAAATCTGCTGCAATGGATCATTTTGAGCCAGTAATTCGAAACCTTGTTTCATGCTGTATATATTTGAAAAATACGGATACATATCCGGGAATTCTTCAAGTTTGTCCCATCCGGCTTTTGGAAAAAGCGCTTCCAGAACCGCTATTCCCTGTTCAAGCGCTCTTTTTTCCGCTTTTTCGGCGTCTTCTTTTGTCTTGCGCGCGATCACTTCCGGATCATTCAGGTCTTCTTCCTCTTCTTTCTCTGTCTCTTCCGCTTCGCCGGTTTCTTCATCAGGCATATCTTCTTCGGACTCTTCTTCGTCTATGGTTTTCTGGAGTTCTTCAACATTCATGGCTTCAATTTGCTGTGCAGTCAATTCTGACGAGTTTAACTGCGCCCCCTGCGTAACATTCAGGAATGCCATGTAACAGCGGCGGCGTTCAATAAAAAAACGCTCGTATGGAATAAAACGGTCGGAGATTAATTTCATCAGAAGGGGATACATGCCAAATTGCACATCACGACGGATTTCAACAAGAGACGAAATAACATTGCGAATAATATCCTGATATTTTTCTTTCGCTTCCATCGGACTTTCTATGTATAAAATTTTATATACTAATTTTAACGCCGCTTTAATATGTTCCGTGTTTAAATCCGCCAGAATGAACAGAGGTTTGTAAATTTCCTGCAATATTTCCGTAAAATCGGTTACTCTTACAATTCGCGGATGAGCCTGCAAATCGGCTATATGATTCGCAATTTGTTCAATGTCCCAGTTGTGCAGAGTTTCAACTATTTTAAAAACAATCGAAGACGTTCTTTTTAGCTGCCTGCTGCGTTTTGTGTTACTCTTTGGAAAGAGAGTTCTTGTCGCGGTTACCAGTTTTTCAATTTTATGATAATACTCGTTCATGCGTCTTGTTACAAAACGCTGATTGACATAATCCGTCGGTTCCCTGAAAAATGAAAAAACAGACACAAGAACCTGCAGTGAAGTTTTTATTTCAAATGTAAGCTGTCCGGCGTACTGATCAATTTTCACCCGCTCCCTGTAATTAAGCCTTGCCGGAATCGAAGGATCATCTCCCGGAAACACATCCATTCTGGCTCTGAGTTTAGCGGTTCTGCTGTCATCTTCGTCTCCGGCTACATCTATCCTGCGCCCTGAACCTTTGCCGCCCTTTCCGCCCACCATAAGCTCTACGGTCTCGCGTCTAATCGACGGTTTTTTTCCAATTGGTTCGGGATCGGGGGTTCGTTCCGTCCCTACCTCTCCGCCGAGAACTTGCGCCATCCGCTTGGCTTCGTCAATGTCTTTAACGCCCAGTTTTTCCCGTACGCGGCTGAGTTCACCAGGCGCGTAAATCGCATTTTTCTTTGCCATAATCACACCCGTAAATTGAGTTTTTCTCCCATTCCAAAGAGATTCTTTATTTGAATTCGCTCCCCTTCGGAGTTAACCAGCATCCCGTTGAAATGTCCCAGCGAAGCGTAAAATTCGGCTTTTGTTAAAAGAATTTCCATTACGCTCTTATTATGCTCTTTTGGGGTAAATGTCAAATCTACCATACCCTCAACATCCTGAATGACCCACCCGGCTTCGTGTCCTTCCGGCATCGTGATAAGCACCGGCGGTAAAGGGGTTAATTGTCCGTTAACCCACAGCGCGTTTTCGTTGTTTTTATGAGTCTCTCTAGTTTGATTTTCGGCAATATGGAAGCCAAATCTTCTGTTTTCTTCGTTAAAACCCATGGCGGAGCAGATTGTCGTCTGCATATGGTACGGGAAAAACCCCTTGCAGTCGTAAAAAACCCCCGAACAGTCATCTTCTTTCAGGCTGATATGCCTGCCCCCCAAAACTATATCCCCGCGCACCGGAACAAAGGTTTTATAAGCGTACATCATGCGCCGTTCGGTTATTCCCAGAGAGACCGCCATCGGGGTAACGTCGTGACTGCTGTTAAAGGCAAGATGAACCGTTAACGACGGCTGACGGCGCGTAGCTTCAATATTGATGTCCAGTTTTACCGTGTCGGCGTCCAGCCAACTGTGTATACGAAAATAAAAACTGGACGAATGGCTGTTTACCGAAGAATTTGCCAGACTGAGGGGAAGCTGCCAGCCCGTGCCCGACATTATTTTCCTGAAAACGAATTTTGTTTCATTTTTTTTGTCATAAAGCAGAACCTGAGCCATTCGGTACAATTTTAAGTCGCAAAAAATCGCATCCAGCAGAATAGAGTCATCCTGCGCGATGAAACACTGCCATTCTTTTATCCGGCAGTATCTTGCCCAGCGCGGCAGGGGATACGCATAAGGTCTGCGTATTTCCAGCAAATCCACTTTTTCAAAGGCGCGGTTCCACGTTCCGAACACCGGATTACCGTCTTCTATGGGCGAGGCTCTTGGAACCAGTATTTCCCTAGTGTACATCTATGGGAATTTTAGCACACTTTTTGCAAATTGGCGAATCTTGTGTGTTTGTCGGGGGCTTTTGTATTTACTTTGTAACCCCAAAATGACAGGTACGGCAGGGTCGTTCTACAAATTGTTAGTTGTTACTTGATATAGTTGACATTCTCAGAAAGAGGTCTGCGCTGTGAAGCGGATGTAACAGCGTCCACACTGTCGTCAATGTATCCGACAAGAAGAACTATTTGTGCATCGTAACCATCGGGGATACTCAGCCCACTCCGGTTGTTATTGACATTCTGCAAGGAGTTGTAATACATACGCACACCAAGCCCTAGAGACTGAGCAGTCAGAGACATATATTGAGCGGCAAGGGCACAGTCAAATGCAGGAGGCCATCTTCCGCCGACTTTGCCTGAGATCACTATAACAACCGCCCCTTCTTTGTAATGTCTGGACAGTTGCGATGCGGTTTCGGTATCCTTGACCACTGTAAAATGCCAGGGCTGTGCGTTGGACGCGCTGGGAGCTTTTTGACCGCTTTGCAGTATGGTCTCCACGATGTCATCGGAAACCGGGCTTGCCTTGAACAGTGCGGGAGAAAAACTGCGCATGATTTGATCAATAACAATCCCCGAAGATTGTTCTGTTGGTAATGTTTGCCCATTATCAGCCAAACCCTTTGCGTGGGCTGCGATCGCTGTCACGAGAAATACAACCAAGAAAACCAATACGTTTTTTTTCATAAAAACCCCCTGTCTTCGATACAATACAATTTTTACTTTGCTTTGTCAAGTATATTTTTTCCTAAAACATCTCAAAAATTATATCAATTAGTGTATATTCCAATATGTAGGCATGGCGCATAACGTTTGTTAAACTAAAAAATTTATAGGCGCAGTTCCGCCCGGAAAGCCGTTTGTCCGCCGCCAGCGGGCGATCCGCTTTCTGTTTTTCGTCCTTCAAAGGCGAAGGCGCGGACGTTGTTTTCGGCGTCGAACGGGGCGGACAGTATTTCGATGTTTTCACCGCTTAGAATCTCGTTCATGTAATTAATCTCGAAGCGCATTTTGTCGGCTTTTTCCAGAAGCTGAGGATCAAGGGCGTTTTCTATCCATTCAATGTAGCGGACATTGTTGACGTGCCCGTTAAAGTCAATGTCGGTGTAAAGAGCCTTTTTTTCGGCGGTCTTTTGCAGATTGCCGCGTTCCGCAAGACCGGCGGGGAGGGCGGTCATCGCGTCCAGCCCCTCATTCTGCGGAAGGCTGTCCATTAAAGACTGAGGGCGCAGAGGGCGGCGTTTTTCCATATCCAGAATTACCCACGCACTGCGCGCGTAAATTACCGGAATGTCGGAACTGTCCCTAATATCGAAATCGCGGACGGCAAAAAGTTTTTCACCTCCGCGCGGCCATGTTCGGACTGTGACGGTTTCGCTGTAATTGGGACGCCTGTCCACCTGCACAGATATTCGCGAAAGAATCCACACCTGTCCGGTTTTTGCCATGTCTTCCCGCCCCACTCCAAGATTTTCCGCATGGCTAATCGCGGCTTCCTGAAAAAGCTGAAACACCGCGTCCAGCGTAAGCCTGTCCGATCTGTCAATCGCGCCGAATCTTACGGGCAGTGTTTCCTGCCAGATATTTACAGGTCCGGACGCTTTTGGGTTTGCCGCGTTACACGTCATTTTCTTCCGCCTTTTCCGCAGAGGAATCTTCTTTCGGAAGCGGATTGACATTTTGCTTTAATATCCTTTTTATGAAAAAACGCGGCACAGAAAATATTATGCCGGAAGCCGCGTAAACAAAAAAGATAATAAAAAATATATTTTGAGGATAGACAACAATAAGGATGATCAATACAATCAGCAAAGCCAGAAGTTCGATTGTTCTGACACGGGATAGTTTAATTCTTTTAAAAGACATATAGGGAATATTGGAAACCATCAAAAATGAAAGAACAACAATAACGATGGGCATGATTTTGAAAAATGTGGGCATAAGCGTCATAAGAATCGGAATTGTTTTTACATCGAGGGGAACTTCCGCCGGCCCCAAAAGCTCGTAACTTAACACGAACGAAATAATTACGCCCGCCGATGCCGGAGTGGGAAGCCCCACAAAGTGCTTGTGAACTTCGCCGCTTTGGGCAAGCACGTTAAAACGCGCAAGGCGCAGGGCGCTGCACAGTACAAAAAGCACGGCAATGGCGACGCCGATTTTTCCCATTGTGTTGAGTACCAGCATGTAGACCATCATCGCCGGAGCCGCTCCAAAAGAAATTAAATCGCTTAGGGAATCTAATTGCATTCCAAAGTCGCTGGTTGTTTTTGTCATTCTGGCGATTCTGCCGTCTAAAATGTCGCAGGCAAGCGCGCCAATTAAAAACCACGCGGCATTGATAAATTGACCGTCGATTGACGACAAAATTGAAAGGATTCCAAAACACATATTTCCGCTTGTAAACAGCGAAGGAATAATGTAGATTCCTTTTTTTAGTTCCTCTTTTTTAATTACTACTTTTCTTTGACGCGGTTTTTTAAACCGGAGTTTTTTTTCTTTTTTTTTCTTGGGTAATACATTCCTCATTTGTTTAACGCCATTATTGTAATTCCCGCTCTGGTTTTATCGCCGGGTTTAACTTTTATTTCCGCCTGCATGGGCAGGTGTAAATCCACCTGTGAACTGAATTTGATCATGCCGATTTTATCCCCGGCATTCAGGACATCGCCGGGTTTAACCCATGACACGCACCGCCGCGCCAAAAATCCGGCAATCTGCCGCACCACGTACCTGCCGCCTTCGCTCTGTATTGTAAAAATATTCTGCTCGTTTTCCGCCTGCGCGCGCGGATTCCACGCGGCATAAAATTTGCCGTCTTTGTGAGTTACGTCCGCGACAGTCCCGCTCACAGGAGAACGCTGTAAATGCACGCTGAAAATTGAAAGGAATACCCGGATGATTTTTTCACCGCCCTCTTCCGTTACTTCCATAACCGTCCCGTTGCATGGAGACAGAATAATTCCCTCTCCCTGCGTAACGGCGATTTTCGGGTCCCGGAAAAAAAACATACAAAAGAGCGAAAAAACAATAAGCAAAGAGCCCAGCGCGATACACGCGGCGTTTACAGGCGGCAATCCGGCAAATCTGGAAATAACCAACAATACCAAACCTGCCGCAAAAGACGGAATAATAAACGGATAGCCCTCTTTAAGAATAGACATTGTGACCTACCTTCGCTTAAAATAACGGATTTTTCCGCGAATTTCAAGCCCACAACATGGCGTATACCTTGACATATACGAAAACATATCGTATGTTTTATCGTATGAAAGTAACCGCTATAATTGCCGATGATTTGGTTAACAATGTTAAAGCGTATACCCGAAGCCCTACCGTTACTGAAGCTATAACTATTGCTTTAAAGGACTGGCTGGATATTCATAATATTAAAGAACTGAATAAACAAATATCACAAAACCCGATACATATTGATAATGGAAAGCAAATTCGGGAGATGAACCGTTCAAAATGATAATACTTGATACCTCAGTCTGGATAGAGCACCTGAAAAACAATCAGAATTTTTTTCCCAAAACAAGCAAATTGCTGGAAAGCGGGAAAGTATTGGCAGTGGAATGTATTTTTGGAGAGTTATTACAAGGCGTTAAAAAAAAGTCAGAAAAAGAAATAATTTTGAATTATTGGGCGCATTTGCCAAAAGAACATTATGAAAACGTGATAATTGAGGCGGGAGAATATTCCGCTAAAAATAAATTATTGGATCATGGTGTTGGTTTAATAGACACAATAATATTAATGCACGGAATTAAAAGTGATTCCAGAATATGGACATTGGATAATAAATTTTTAAGGATAATACCTGAGGAATTAAAATACAGCGAGTAGAATTAACCCTGTAATTTCATTATTTCGTTTGATTTGTTTAGTATCTGTTCTAAGATTATTGGGGTGAGTCTTATTTTTCCTTGATAGACCCATTTTAGGGATTTTTCTTTGTAGACTTTTAATGCCAAGATGATATATTTTTTTGAGTTGTTTTTCATTTCGATAAATTTAATATCCAAAATGCTGTTTTTTGCCAGTTCTTGTTCGTATAAATGCAGGACTTCATAATTTTTATCGTCCAATTCTTCTTCATTGGCTTTTTCAACAAAAACTTTTTCCGCGAATTCTTTTTTTAATTCGGAAGGGATATTATTTTGAAATACGTTGATTAAGTTGATTATTTTTTCCAGCGCTTTTATTTCACGCAATTCATAACCGTTTTTAACGGGAGTTTTTTCGGATTTTTTAACGAGGTAATCTTTTCTTTCTTCGATGATTTTCAGAGTGTCTTCATTCGGTAAATCCATTTTTGTTTCCAAGAAAAAAAGAAAAAAATGCCGGGCATTTCCGAAGAAATACCCGGCGTTTTCAATTGCTGTTAATTAGCAAGAACATTCTTTGCCAGCAGTGATGTCAAGCAAACACTGAACCATTTTTTCTGCCTCGTCTGTGTCAGAAGTGGATCCGACGCAATATTTGGGTATGCCTGTGGTTTCGTCAAACGAACAGTCACCACTGCCAGGGCACGATGCGCAGCTCATCAGTACAACTGCTCCCACCATCATCATTACTACTACCGCTACAGCAATAATTTTGTTCCTTTTCATTAAAGAAACTCCTTTGCGGTTTTACCGCACGCGGTCTTTCCCGCCGTCAAATTTATTCATCCCTTTACAGGGAAACGCATTCAACGAATGCATATATAAAAGGCGTCATCCCCAACGGGAATTCCGCTCTTTATATTCGAAAATGAGAAGAAAACCTTGTGTTTGTGAAGAAAACAAAAGAGAAAACTAATGTGTAGTTGACACGATTTTTTAGAAGATGTGTATAATTCCTGTTGCCTGTTGCCTGTTGCCTGTTGCCTGTTGCCTGTTGCCTGTTGCCTGTTGCCTGTTGCCTGTTGCCTGTTGCCTGTTGCCTGTTGCCTGTTGCCTGTTGCCTGTTGCCTGT
>JAISSH010000063.1 GCA_031273265.1 Treponema sp. | reverse complement strand
TAGAAGAAGTAAACAATGTTAAAGACATAAAAGAAATGTCGCGCGATGAAGCTTTGAGCAAGGGACTGTTCAAAATAATCGACAAGGAAGTTGACGAGCCGTATCAGGCGATGGTAAAGTCGCGCCTGTACAGACCGCAGTTGATAAAAGAAAAAGCTGGCGAAGTGAAAATCGTTTACACGCCTCTTCACGGAACAGGCGCGTTTCATGTTGAAAAAGTGCTCGGCGATTTGGGTTTGAAAGTGATCACGGTTCCCGAACAGCGCGAAGGAGACGGCAATTTCCCCACAGTTTCATTCCCCAACCCTGAAGAAGCAGCCGCCCTTGAAATGGCGATCAAACTCGGCGCGAAAGAAAAAGCCGACGTTGTAATGGCGACCGACCCCGACGCCGACCGTTTCGGAGTCGCTGTCCCAAACAAGGAAGGCGGTTTCACTCTTGTTACGGGAAACCAAATGGGCGTATTGCTTGCGGACTACATTTTCCTTTCGCTGAAAGAGCAGGGTAAGTTTCCGAAAAACGCCGCAATGGTCAATTCAATCGTTACTACAGGAATGCAGAAAAAAGTCGCCGAACATTACGGCGCGGAATGTTTCGAGTGCCTGACCGGTTTTAAATGGATAGCCGATGTTATGCGCAAATGGGAGAACGGCGAGGCAGGGGCGAGAAGTTTCGTTTTCGGCACTGAGGAAAGTTATGGCTACCTTGTGGAGACTCAAGTACGCGACAAGGACGGAGTATCCGCCGCCGCGCTGACAGCGGAGATGACCCTCTACTGGCGCAGTAAAGGCAAAAGCCTCCTTGACCGTCTTAATGATCTATACGCAATCTGCGGTTACTGGCAGGAGATAGGAATCTCCAAATACTTTAAGGGACCGGAAGGTCCGTCGATCATGAACGGTATAATGGAAGAATACCGCAAAAATCCGCCAAAGACTCTCGGCGGCATACAGACAGCGAAAGTGCGCGACTTAAAGCACGGCGCGGACGGACTTCCGCCCAGCGACGTATTACAGTTCTTCCTGACAGACGGCACTGTCGTAAGCGCGCGTCCCAGCGGCACCGAGCCGAAAATTAAATTCTACGCCAGTTGCTGCGCCAAAACAAAAGACGAGGCTGACAGTAAACTGTCCGCGATAAAGAAAGACATTCGCGCGGTAATTGGGGAGTAAAAGGCTTAAAAATTTGCGGCGATGGAACTACAGAATAAAGTTTTAACAAAAAAAGAAAAAATCGAAGTAAAGGCTTTTCTTTTAGGTCCTCCTATAATTCAAGTTAAAGAGAGAGCTATAAAGACCGATGAAAACGGGACAGCAATTGAAAACGCCAAAAAATGGGCTAAAAGCCATGCTCAAGAGATAATTCGACTGGATATTGGCAAGGTTGTATTTGATGCCGGCGGTGTTCGGAATAGTCTTTCGCATAAATTTGGTCAAAGAAAGTTAGATGCAGTACAGGCTATTCCAACTGCTATGGAAGCTGGCAAGGTTGTCAGTATTTCAGATGATATTAATGGAAAACCGAAGAAAAACGTCATTTTGGTAGCCCCAATTCAGATAGGCAATAACGAAAAAAGTTTCCTTTGTATCCGTTTGGTAAGGAATATTGGGAATGACAATCGACTTCATATACATGAAGTATTTGATGTAGGCGATCTAAAAAATACGGCGATACCCTTCCAGACGCCCGGCACCGACTTAACGGTTCGCCAGCGGCGAGGTATCGCCATATACTTAAATATACTATGGGATATTCTAGATGTCAAGGGATAAAATAGGGACGCGATAAAGAAGGACATTCGCGCGGTTATTGGGGACTAGTAAACGCAGCCGAAAGGCTGTAGATGAATAAAATCTAAACGTCCCGGCGCAGGAAAACTTTACAATGTTAAAAAGTGTAGGCTGACTTTAGTCAGCCGTACGCGCCGCGGAGAGTGAAAGGCTTAAAAATTCTTCTCGAATAATTCCTTACTTCGCCGGTATAAACTTAAACCCTGCGCCGTCTGTTTCTACAGAGCCGACTGCGGGATAGACGATGTGCATTCCGCCTATGGGGATTTTATTCTTCGCGGCGTAATCAAGAACCTGCCTGCGAGTCGCGGCGGCGGCGTTTTGATCCATGTCGTAGGTTGCGCTGATTTCAGGAACAGGAAATTGAACAAGAGCGACGTGCAGAAGGTCGCCGACTATCAACATCTGCTCTTTGCGGTTTTCAATCAGGAAAATTGTGTGACCCGGCGTGTGTCCGTATGCGGCGATGGGGCTGATGCCGGAGACGATTTCTTTCAACTTTTGACCAAGCTGTCCCGGCTCGAAGGTTACCACCTGCGAACCGTACGGGGCAAGGGCGGCGACGGCTCCCTGATTTATGTTGGTTTTGGTAAAGTACTCATGTTCTTTCGCTGACAGGTAAATTTTGGCTTTTGGGAAAACCGCCTTGCCGTCTTTTTGAAGACTGCCGAAATGGTCGCCGTGCAGGTGGGTGATAAGAACCGCGTCAATTTTTTCGGGCTGTACGCCCATTTTTTTTACTTTATCTACAATAGTACCGCCGGCTCCCGTTCCGGTATCTATCAATATATTTTTCCCCGACGCCTTGAGCAAAAAGGCGTTTGCCGTATGTTTAAAACCGCCCGCCGGAATGTAGCGGCTCAGGGTCGCTTCGTCCGCCCCGACAAGAATCCCGGCGTTTCCGTCCCTTTGGGATTCGACCAGCATAAACACTTCAAAATTCCCCACTTTTCGGGTAAAAATCCCGTCATTTTCGTCCCCGTATCCGCCGGCGGCTATAGCGCCGAAAATCATACCCATCAACACTGCTTTTTTCATTGTTTTTTCTCCTTTTTCTATAATACCAGAAATTTTTGTTTGGGATATAGTAAAAATAATATTTTTTGTGATATAATTAATGTGAGTTAATTTATGAAAACACAATTTTTCAAAGTATTGGTCGCGGCGGCTTTCTGTCTTTCTCTGTCTGCTTGTTCAATTAATAAATTGGCAATGAACGCGGTGGCAAACGCCCTTACCGGAGAGGGCAGTTCGGATGTTTTTACAGGCGATCCCGACCCCCTATTGGTCGGCGACGCTATTCCCTTCGCGATAAAAATGTACGAGTCCCTGCTTGCCGCAAACCCGGATCATCACGGGCTTATGGTTACCACCGGTTCTCTCTTTGTCATGTACGCAAACGCGTTTGTGCAGGGACCGGCGGAACAGATTCCTACCATTGAATGGCAGGCGCGTGAAGACGGACTAAAACGGGCAAAACAGATGTACCTGAGAGGGTATGATATCCTCTACAACGCGCTGGAGAAAAAATTCAAAGGTTTCAAAGAGGCTTCTGCGGATGACGGTTCGCTGGAGGCAATTCTAAGCAAGTGTAAAAAAGAAGATGTCGGTCTTTTGTACTGGGCTGTCGCCGGCGGGCTGGCGGCTTATTCCATCGATCTGTTCGATTTTGATTTGAGCGTACGCATACCGAGTTGGAGCATGATGATACACCGGGCATACGAGCTTGATCCAAATTACGGCGGAGCCGCTCTGGATGAATTTTTTATTCTCTTTTACGCTTCTCTGCCTGAAATATTGGGCGGAGACAAGGAAAAGGCGAAGTTCCACTTCCAGCAGGCGCTGGAAAAAACCGGCGGCAATTCGGCAAGCGCGTACATTTCCTATGCGCAGTCAATCTGCGTTCCTGCGCAGGACTATGAAACATACAAAAGTTATCTGGAAAAAGCGCTTGAGATTGATCCAGACGCGAACACTTCTACGCGGCTTGTTAACATCATCAGCCAGAAGAGGGCGCGCTGGCTGCTCGACAATGCGTTTAATTATTTTTCATTCCTTCCCATTCCGGTTGGTTATTGATAAAATTACTTTATTAAGGAGCATAGTATGAAAAGGAGAGTTGCGTTTTTAATCCTCATATTTTTCTCTGTTTTTTTTACAGTGGGCGCGGTTTTTGCCCAGCGCGGAGGCGGCGCACAGGAAGTGATCGAGGTGAGGCTTGCTTCGCCCCTTCCGAGAAATTCCGACTGGGGCAGAGGGCTGGAGCGTATAGCCGCCGATTGGCTGCGAGTAACGAACAATCAGGTGCGTCTGCGGGTTATTCATGACGGGCTGGAAGGCGGCGAGGGTAAAATGCTTACTTCCCTGAACGCCAACAATATTCAGGCGGGGCTTTTTACATCCGCGGGACTTTCGGAAATATGCCCGGCGGTTGTAACATTGAGCGTTCCTTTTCTCATCAGGAATGAAGTGGAACTCGACAGGGTTCTTGATAAAGCGGTTCCGTTTTTTGAAGATAAACTGAGCAAAACAAATTATGTCGCTATTTGCTGGTCAAAGGGCGGCTGGATTAATATTTTTTCGAAAGAGGCGGTAGTAACGCCGGATGATCTTCGCCGCCAGCGGCTGGGAACCAGCACCGAACTGAAAGATATAAACATTACGTTCAGGACTATGGGATTCCAGATAGTAGAAACTGATGTTGTCGATCTTGGCACAAAACTTGCGAGCAATATGATCAATTCACTTTATCTGATTCCGGAAGCGATTGTTCCAATGGGACTGCACAGAAACCTTTCCAATATGCTGGATATGTCCCTTGCTCCCGTTATGGGCGCGATTATAATGAACCGCGTAACATGGAACAAACTGGGAGCAGCCCGTCAGCGCAGTATAGTGGAAGTTACCAGGAAATTTGCCATAGATTTTGAAACTTCGATGGCAAAAACTTCAGCTAACGCTATTGCGGCAATGCGGAAGGACGGGCTTAAGATAAACAAGCCGAGTCAGGCGCAGGAAGAAATGTGGCGCGTGGATGTTACTAAAGCGATGACCACGCTCATCGGGACTACCATTGACCGCGATTTATACAATCAGATAAACGATATACTAGCGAAAGTCAGAAGTGGACAATAGCCGGCATGGATATTAAATTATTACGGTCATTCAAAGTATCATGGATTGAAAGAGGAATCTGTTTTGCTTCGCTTGCTCTTCTTGCAATCCTTCCCATCATTGAGCTGATATTTCGTCTTTTAAATTCGGCGATACCCGACGCCCGATCCGTAATTATCCACCTTTTTTTGGTGGCGGGTTTTTTTGCCGCGATGCACACCACGAAATTCGCGGAACATATTTCCATCACGGCAATTCAATATGTAAAAAATGAAAAGATAAAACGGATTCTTTCGGTTGTCTGTACTTTGGTTTGTGTTTTTTTACTTAGCATACTTGCGTGGAATAGTGTTTCATTTATTAAGTTCGGTCTTTCGGGAAAGCCGGTTGGTCCTCTGCCTCAATATTTATTTGCCGCCGCCATGCCGCTCGGTTTTATCGTAATGGCGGTGCGGTTTTGCCTGAAACTTGACACATGGAAAAAACGGGTTCTTGCTTTTCTGGCTCTGTTGTTTGGTTTTTTTGCGGCGCTTCCCGCCATTGCGAAAATAATCTGGGGTTTTGAGCCGCCGGAACCTTTTTTCTCTCTTGTGAATTTTCTCTACGACGCGGCATTTTTGATCCGCGTTCCCGCGATTGTCTTTTTAATTTTAACGGCGTTTTGCGGAATGCCGATTTTTGCGGCTATCGGCGGCATTGCCATGATCATCCTGCAGGCGGCGGGGCGCGAACCGGACGCCGCTCCCATTCAAATTTTTTCCGCGTTAACCGACATGGATATAATAGCCATTCCGCTCTTTACCCTGACGGGATTTTTCCTTTCGGAGAGCAAGGCGGGAGAGCGGCTTGTCCGCACTTTCAAAGCGTTTTTTGGCTGGCTTCCCGGCGGCATGATAATTGCCACCGTCATTATCTGCGCTTTTTTCACTTCGTTTACAGGAGC
>JAISSH010000061.1 GCA_031273265.1 Treponema sp. | reverse complement strand
GGAACTGCGTAATCCTTGCAATTACGGCGTGTCTTTTTGATCTGGACAAAGCTCTGTATTCGATTATTTTTCAGTTTACGTCGACGATGGTTCTCAACTCATTGTACCGCGCATACCATCAGAAAACCCTTCTCATCATCACCAGCCTGCCTGACGAGGTCTATCACCTTATCCGCGAGCGGACACATCACGCGGTAACCGCCATTACAGGGAAAGGACTGTTCAACTCGCAGGACAGAATCATCCTGTATTCGGTGGTCTATTCCGATGAAGTAACCCCGCTGATTAAGGAGATTCATGCCATTGACAGCGACGCTTTTATCAATGTCTTAAAGACTGAGCATATAAACGGCAGGTTTTTTAAGAAGCCAATGGATTAAACAGGCGGGGTAACTCTATGTGCGTATGCTTTTCCGGCAATACGCCCCGAGTAGGCTGTCATATATTGCAATATATTGACATTTTCTTCTTGCTTTGATATAATATAAGAGGAGGTGAAAGCTGGGAAATAGTGTTTATAAGGATAAGGCAAAAAATAGTATCAGGCTGATAGTAAATTGCGGTAGGTTAGTAGATAGCAATAGGCTAATAGTAGTATCAATAAGCCGGAATCCTTTAAAAACATTCAACCCCGTATTCGCCTCAGGCGGCCTGCCTTATAAGGAAGTTTTCCCTATAAGGGGTCTTGCCAATGGTAAGATGGCCGCCATCATGGGCAGTGACACTCCCTGCTGTATTCAGGAGAATACAATGGTTACTAAAATCAAGGAAGTACTAGAAGTGCTTCACCGGATCCGGGTTAAATTATTCCCGAGTTATCTTCCAAAAGCCCTGGGAACCTACCTTGCGCGTACGATCAACGAGGCGGTTTTGTCAATTAACGACGTATGCGCCGCGCTTAAACACCGGGGGGGCTTTACAGGCAACTACGAGGTTTTGACAGAGAACGTAAGGCAGTTCTTTGACGAAATGGCGTACCAGCTCTGCGACGGCTTCGCGGTAAATACGGGGTATTTCTCGATCCACCCGAATATTGGCGGAACTTTTGACAGTGTAAAGGAAACGCACAATCATAAAAAGCAGCCAATTACCTTCAGGTTTCGCGCCCGCTCCAAACTGAAACGCTTAATTGAGGACATCGAAGTCTTGGTTGAAGGGCTTGCCGATAACAACGGCTGGATTGACGTGTTTATCAACGCCGAGTCTGATGAGTCAAACTCTATATTTGTTCCGGGTGAATTGTTTGTAATACATGGCAGCAGAATAAAGATAAAGGGAGACGATCCGGATGTAGGGCTTTACTTTGTACCGGTAGACAATCCCGCCGCGGCTGTCAAAGCAACGCGCATAGCCGAAAACACCTCTTCAAAGATAATCGGTATCGCTCCGCAGACCGGATACTCTCAAAACCGGGTTGAAATCCGTACACAGTATTCTCCGGGCAGCGCTCTTTTAAAGGAGCCCCGGATTATAACCAGTACATTTATACTTGAAGAAGCCTGAACTTGACAGTTCTTGGCATAACCCGGACTAATCCAAAATACTAACCTGCAGAAGCCGCCCGCAAGGGCGGCTTTTTTCCCTGCCCGCGCACTTAAGCCAGGTGAGGGATCACACTAATGCCGGGTGAAGGTTCACACCTAACCTGAGTGAGGACCCACACTAATACTAGGTGTGAGTTCACACCTAGTAATAATGACCGGCGGGCTTTTCTTTGCTAAGCCAGTACAGATGGTTGGATAAAAGAAGAC
This sequence comes from Treponema sp., assembly GCA_031273265.1. Classification (GTDB taxonomy): domain Bacteria; phylum Spirochaetota; class Spirochaetia; order Treponematales; family Breznakiellaceae; genus WQXQ01. The sequence goes on along the minus strand of JAISSH010000061.1, from coordinate 31,534 downwards.
ATGATTGGAGTAACATATAATTCTCCTTTTATAAATCATTCATCAACATCAATGCCCCTAATGTAAGCAGAAGGATTAACGATTTTTGCCTTTCCCTTTCAAAAAAGACCAAGTTGCGCAAGCATATTTACCCACTATCGGAAATACCTGAATCTACTCTCAGTTCCAAATAATATAGTAATTCTCTGATCACACCATCGCCGCCGGAAACAGGAATTACAAGTTTCGCGATTTTCTTTATTTCAGGATACGCGTCCTTCGGGCATACCGGGAAACCAACCGCCAGCATTGCTTCCAAATCATTTATGTCGTTCCCGATATAAAGCGTCTCTTTGAGATTGACAGATAATTTTTCACAGTATTCAAGTAAAGTTTCCTTTTTATTCGCAACACCCTGTATTACTGGAATATCAAGCTTGGCGGCGCGCGCGGAAACTATTTTATTTGTTTCGGTTGAAATGATCATCTGGGCTATTCCCATTTCTTTAATCTTCTTTATTGCCAAGCCGTCCGAGCGGTTGCAGCAGACGCTTTCTTTGCCGTCTTCGCTGACAAATACCTTGTTATCCGTAAGAACGCCGTCAAAGTCGTAAAAAAAGAGGCGAAGGGGATGGTTTTGCACGTAACAAACAGATTTCATCTGCATTAAACAGTATTGTAGTATAACTTACTTTTAATTTGTGTTGAATTTAAATGTACAATTGGTTTGGCATCATATTTAGACCGCTTGCTAAGAATATTAACCCCATTTGTAATGGTTTTCTATTTTGCCTGTTTAGGCTCCATAATCAATGCCCAATAAATCAAATAAATCTCTATAGCTTTCCATTGGATTTTGTAAAACATATTTTATATAATTTACAGAGGACTTCACGTCTTCATACAAATAATTTGAAAATTTTAATTCGTACATTGTTTTTATAATAAGTCTAATTTTTTATCCATTTCGTCTTCTGTTAGAAAATTACCATTCTCTATATCATTATCCGCTTCTTCCAATAAATTTATTAAATTTCTGATTCCTGTAATTTCTTCATATATCCCTATGTTCATTACAGCAAGATCACTTTCTCCATTTCTGGTAATAATTACAGGTTCTTGATATTTATGGCAAAATTCAGAAATATTAAAATAAGAATTTCCAAAATCGGCGCTTTCTTTTATAACAGGCATATTTTCTCCAAAATGTATCAATAATCACATATTATTATGTTTTTTTCATTTTGTCAAGTATAAAATTGGGGGATAAAATATGGAATATAACAGTTTTATGTGGGTAAACTAGCTCTCCGCGCCCTTTTCAATCGCTTCCCAAAGTCCGCAAAGGTAGCTCGCTCCCAAAGCGCGGTCGTAAAGACCGTAGCCGGGCATTGAAGTTTCTCCCCAGATACTCCTTCCGTGATCGGGGCGGATTGGTCCGTCAAAGCCGGTGTCGTGTAACGCCTTCATTATCGCGTACATGTCAAGAGAGCCGTCGCTTGAGATGTGCGCGGATTCTTCAAAATCGCCGGGTCCGTTGTGCTTTACGTTGCGGACATGGGCGAAATGTACGCGCCCTTTCAAAGCGCGGATAATATCGGGAATGTCGTTGGCGGGGCTTGAGCCTAAACTTCCGGTACAGAGCGTTATGCCGTTGTGCGGGTTGTCTACCATTTTGACAAGCCTTGTGAGGTTTTCTTTGTTTTTCATAATGCGCGGAAGCCCGAACACAGACCACGCCGGGTCGTCGGGGTGAATTGCCATTTTTATTCCGTATTTTTCGCAGGTCGGCATGAGCGCTTTAAGAAAATATTCCAAATTTGAAAACAGCGCTTCTTCGTCAACTTCGCTGTACAGCTTAAACAATTCGCTTAGTTTCGCCATCCGCTCAGGTTCCCAGCCCGGAAGAAGATGACCTTGCGCCTTTTCGTTCATAACATCGAACATATTGTCAGGCGTAACCTGATCGATAAGTTTTTGATCGTACGCCATTACGTTTGCGCCGTCGGGACGCGGTTTTGCCAAATCGGAGCGCGTCCAGTCAAAGACCGCCATAAAATTGTAACAGACAAGATGAATGTCGGCGTCCGCGATTACCTTCAGCGTATTGATATATCTTTCGATGTATTTGTCGCGGTCTTTTCCCGCGGTTTTTATCGAATCGTGAACATTAACGCTTTCGATTCCGGCGATTTCCAGCCCCGCGTCTTCAACCATTTTTTTAAGCGCGAACAGTTCTTCCCTTTTCCACTCCTCTCCCGGCGGAACGCCGTACAGCGTTGTGATGACTCCACTAACGCCGGCAACCTGCCGTATTTTATCCAGCGTTACAGGATCAAAACCGGGACCGAACCATCTCATCGTCATTTTCATTTTATGCCCGCTTTACCTTGAAACGCAGAAGAGCGTTTTTAAGTTTTTCGGAATATGCGCGTAACTCCAAAGTTCCCCCTGAGTCCCCCGCTTTAATAATTGCCAGCGCCTTTCCGCCGGATGTAACGACTTTCGGCTGTGTAAACCCAAGACTTTGGCATAAATCGGGAGAACATGCGCCGAGGATTTCCCCGTCTCCTGTAAGCGCGAGTTCTATCAACGCTTCCTCATTAGGACAGAGCAAACCGTTTTTGTCAACAACGTTTATTTCGATATGGGCGATGCCGCCCGATTCAATGTCAGTCCTGTCCGGCGACAATTTTATCTTCTGCGCCTGTCCCGCCGTTTTCAAAGAATAGGAACACACTTCCCTGCCTTCATTTAACCCCTTTACTTCAACATTGCCGTAGGTGTATTCAATAGCCCACGTTATTCCGTTTTCAAAATCATCCCGCTTTCGCCGTCCCATTTTTTTTCCGTTAATCCAAAGTTCGCACTCTTCGCAGTTTGTAAAAATAGCCGCGCTTACATTCATTCGCTGAAAATGCTCGTGGTTAAGGTGCGAAGACATTTTTGGGAACGACCAGCGTCCTCTCGCGTAATCCGGCTTGATGTTTTGGTCGTAAAAAGCGAGGTAAACGAAAGGCTCGTCCGACCAAAGGCTCTTTCGAAAAAACGCGTTTGGTTTCATAAACCCGCATATATCCAGAATTGAACCCGTCCAACCCTTCGCCGGCCATGGGCTTTCGCCAAGATAATCAATTCCCGCCCAGATAAACTGTCCTATCACATTATCGCTTTCTTGCACATAACGCCAGGGGTTTTTATCGCAGACATCTTCATAATTTGTCCCTACGCTTGAATAATACTCGTAACACTCGGTTCCAAGAATGGGCTTTTCAATTTCTTTTGTGTAATACGGATACAACGGCTCATGGTAATTAAGACCCAGAATGTCAACATCCTTTGCAAGTTTTTTTGTTAACTTGACAAGTTCGCTCACAGGAGCGTTTACAAGACTGCGCGGATTCGCGTGGGGCGCGAGGGCGCAGGTTACAGGGCGCTCGTCGAGGGCGTGTACAATCGCGGCAAGTTTTTTCTGCAAAGCAAGCATACTGTCCGCGCCCTGATTTTCCACCTCGTTGCCTATGCTCCACATAATGACCGAAGGATGGTTTCTGTCGCGCAGAATCATGTCCGTAAGGTCGCGCTGGGCGTCCTTGTCAAAAAGCGCGGCGTAATAGCCGCTCTTCCATTTATCAAAACACTCATCAACAACATAAAAGCCAAGCTCGTCGCAAAGGTCAAGAAATTCTTCCGCCGGCGGATTGTGGCTTGTCCTTACAGCGTTACACCCGATGTTTTTAAGAACGGCAAGCCTGCGCCGCCACACCGCGTCATAATACGCGCCGCCTGTAATGCCGCCGTCATGGTGAAGGCACACGCCTTTCAGCTTCACTTTCTGTCCGTTAACTGTCATTCCTTTGTTATACGCGATTTCCACTTCGCGCACCCCGAAACTCACTTCTACAGACTGCCCCGCTTCATCAAGACTGACGACGGCGCGGTACAAAGCCGGAGTTTCCGCCGACCAAAGCGCGGGGTTTTTAATACGCAGTGTTTGTTTCACTGTGATTTCACCGCCGGCTGTCAAGCCGCCGATGCTTTTACCGCAAATAAAAGGCGCGGAATTTTCTGTTACGATTTTTCCGTTAACCTCCAGCAGACGCAGGTTAACGATGCCGTTTTTTGCCTTTCCGCCGCCGATGATTGTCGTTGTTACTGTAATTTCCGCCTGTTTTTTATCAGCCGAAAGTTTTGACACAACATGAACGCCCCATGTTTTAATGTGCGTCTGGGGGACAACTTTTAGAAACACGTTCCTGAAAAGACCCGACCCCGAATACCAGCGGTCAGGAGGGGAACCTTCGCTCTTCGAGCTTGGCTGAGGTTCAGGTTTTTCACGACCGTTATCCAGCCGCACCGCGATAAAATTCTTCCCCTCTTTTACAAAAGCGCTTATATCAATCTGAAAACTTGAATAGCCGTAGGCGCGTCCCCCGGCTTCCTTTCCGTTAACGTACACCGTACTGTTGCGATACGCGCCGCCAAAGTAGATATAGACCGTTTTTCCGGCTATGTCTGCGAGCGAAAATTCCTTGCGGTACCAGCAAACGCCTTCCCACGCGAAAAATCCCTGCATGTTCTGTGAAGTATAGCCGCTCCCCTCCCCGCGGTTAAACGGTTGTCCTATTACCCAGTCGTGCGGCAGATCGATGCGCTTCCATGTACGGTCGCAAAAATTCACCGCTTGGGCGTTTTTCGCGTCTCCAAGCAAGAATTTCCAGTCCTTGTTAAACAATGTCGTTGAACTATCTTTCAAGATTCCCCCCTCTGATAATATTATCATATTTTAAACAAAATAAATCCTTGAAAAACGCGTTATTTGGATATATAATACTTATAACAAACAGTTTTTCGGGGAGGATAAAATGAAAAAAAAATTATTAACAAGCGTCTTTATAATGTTATTGGTTTTCTGTCTTTTTGTATCTTGTGATGATGATGAAGAGTCAGAAGATAAAGGCGAGTGGAAAACATATACAGAAAACAGCGGAGGCAACCAGCCGCTTCCGGGTTCGCCCTACGGTTATGAAATGTGGACTCAGGGCGGAAATAACAACAAACTTATTTGGTACGGACCAAAACAACGGGGGGGGGCGGCTTTCAGAGCGGAGTGGAACAACCCGGATGATTTTCTGGGACGCGTAGGGTATTATTGGGGTAACGGAGGCACATACGCAAGTTACGGAAATATTTACTGCGACTTTACATTTGCCAGATCGGGAAGGAGCACTGCGGGAAGCTATTCATACATAGGAATTTACGGCTGGTCAAGAAATCCGTTGATTGAATACTACATCGTGGAAGACTGGTACGGCAACCAGTGGCAATCTGATACTGAACCCATGGGCGCCGGTACAACTCAGGGAACTGTGCAGGGAAATTTTACTGTGGACGGATCCAATTATATAATTTACAAAGCCACCAGAACCAACGCTCCTTCAATTGATGGGACTGCGACTTTTACCCAATACTTCAGCGTTCGTCAATCTCCGCGCAAGAGCGGGGCGATTTCCGTTACGGAGCATTTCAAGAAGTGGGGAGAATTAGGCATGCCTCTGGGTAATATGTACGAGTGCAAGTTCCTTGTCGAAGCTGGCGGCGGAACAGGATGGTTTGACGCGTCATATCTTACCTTCCGTTAAGAATAATAAACTATGTTAAAAATGAAATTTGTACAAAATATTGTTGTAACCGCGGCGGCGTTATTTTTTCTTTTTTCCTGCGTAACTTCAACGGTCGGAAGCGGAAAGACATTGAACATCAACTACGATGAATACCGTCAGGAAATTGACGGCTTCGGCGGCTCAAACGCGTGGACAAGACTGCCGCAGGACAGCGAAGCCGCGCAAGAGGTAGTTGATCTTCTCTTTTCCAGAACCAAAGGAATGGGTTTTACAATTCTTCGCACCCGCATTCCGTTTCGGGAACGCCTGCAGGACGACAACACTCCAAGTCATAACGACGGTTTTATCGTAAGGAAAAGCGATAACGCTTACGACTACACAGTAAATGCCGATAAAACAAAAACTTTTAACCTGAACTGGAACTGCTGGGACATCGCCGGTAGTAAAAAACTCATAGAAGAGATCAAAAATCTTGGCGGCGACGGACCGGAAAAACTGGTCGTAATGAGCGCTCCGTGGACTCCGCCTAATAATCGCGTAACGCAGTGGAAGGAAGACGTTGCCGGCGTAAACGACAGAATAAACGGAAAAATCAACTGGAACCTGCCCGATGTCTGGGGAAGGCTGAAAAAAGACAAATATGAGGATTACGCCGATCTCCTTGCCGATTACGCGAAAAATTTTGAATCGAATATGGGGCATCCTCTGTCTATTCTTTCCATACAAAACGAACCGAACTATAAAGTAAATTATGAATCCGCTTACTGGAGCGGAACAGACCTTCGCGATTTTATTAAAATAATGGAACAGCGTTTTCCCAAGAAGGGCGTTTCGTTCGGCGAGGGAGGTATCGGGATAATGATGCCGGAATATGAAAATTTCGGCGTTAATTATAACAGTATGATAAAGCCGTCTATTGACGACCCGGACTCTGAAAAAATCATTACGCATATCGCTCTGCACCAGTACAACGGAGCCTACGATTCGTCTCCTTATGCCGGCTCAAAAGCTTTCCCGGAAATTATCGAAACAGGCAAACGATTCTGGCAGACCGAAGTTTCCGGTTCAGGTCCTCAACTTCCCGCCGGAACAGGCATTGACAACGCGCTCTACTACGCGAGAATGATTCACTTTGATATGACTATGGCTCAGACAAACGCGTTCCTGTACTGGTGGCTTTGGACAGGACGCGCCGACGACAATTTCCCCGGAAGCTTAATACAGGTTCTGGACGGAGACACGGTAATCACAGCCCAGCGTCTTTTCGCGATGGGTCAATACTCCCGCTTTATCCGTCCCGGCTGGTACAGAATCGACTGCGACACTTCTCCGTCCCACAGCGTTTATTCCAGCGCGTATAGAAACCCCAAAACCGACGAGATTGCCATTGTAATAATCAACAACAAAATGACAGCGGATTCTGTTTCGTTGAATTTATCAGGCGCGGAATTTTCCCAGCTCGATATTTGGCGGACATCCGAAAAAGAAAAGCTTTCCTCTGTCGGAAGGCAAAAAGTTTCCCGTAACACGGCGAATGTCAGTCTTCCGCCTAAATCGGTAACAACTTTATATGGGACTGTTGTAAAATAGAGCAAATCAGGATTGGTTCAGCAGTTCCGAAATAATTGACAGCCCCTGCTCTATCTCGCCGTCGTTGAGAGTGAACGGCGGCAGCAGTCTGATTGTGTTCACCCCCGCGGACAGTAATAAAAGACCGCATTGATTTTTGGTAATGTCGGCTCTTGATAAAGCGGCTTCCAGCAGAGGCCAGGCGTTCGCTTCAATATCAAAACCTATAATAAAACCTTTACCCCGTATCGCTTTCACCTTGGGATGGGCGCTTAACGCCGCCGTTAACATTTCTCCCTTCCGCCTGATTTCCTCAAGAAAATCGGGAGTATTTATGGTTTTTAGTACAACAAGTCCGGCGGCGGCGGCAATGGGGTTTCCGCCGAAGGTACTGCCGTGATCCCCTATCGTAAAAACATCGCAAGCCTTTTCACCGGCAAGAACCGCGCCCGCCGGAATGCCGCCCGCAAGTCCTTTGGCAAGGGTGATAATGTCGGCTTTTATCGGATTGCCGTTTTCGTCGCTGTACTGTTCAAGCGCGAGAAAAGTTCCCGTCCTTCCCAGTCCGCATTGAATTTCATCAAACATAAGCAGAATGTCTCTCTGCGCGCATAACTTCGCGGCAGCCGCGATAAATTCCTGCGACTGCGGAACAATCCCGCTCTCGCCCTGAACGGCTTCAAGAAGCAGTCCCGCCGTGGTTTTTGCGTCTAACGCCCTGTCCAGCGCTTCAATATCCCCGCCCTGTATGTGAATAAAGCCCTCGGTAAAAGGACCAAAGTCCCGGTGGAATCTATCCTGCCCTGTTGCGGATAACGTGGTTATTGTTCTGCCGTGAAAACTTCCCGTTAAAGTAACTATTGTGTGTCTGCCGGGACCGTATTTTGAAAGCGAATATTTTCTTGCGAGTTTGCACGCTCCCTCGTTTGCTTCCGCCCCGGAATTAGCGAGAAACACTTTTTTCATTCCGGCGGGCGCGCAGGCTTCTACCAGTTTTTCCGCGAAGGCGGCGCTTACATCGCTCTGGTAGTAATTGCAGACATGAAAATACTTCGCCGCCTGCTCGGTAACAGCCCGTACAAGCGGCGGGTAATTATGACCGAGCAGATTTACCGCGATACCCGATCCAAAATCCAGATATTTTTTTCCGTTTATATCATATAACCATGAGCCTTCGCCTCTTGAAAAAGTGACAGGCAGCCTGTGATACGTATCCATAAAAGCGTTATTCATTTTTTCTCCAAACTTTTAATTCTGCATTTTCTTGTCAATTTCCGAAACTTCTTTATCATATTTCATCGCTTCATAGATCGCTCTGGCGCGGCGGTACGCTTCCATTGCCTCTCTGGTTTTTCCCGCTTTGCGATAAACGTCTCCCATCGCGCTCCAGTTGGCGGCAAGCCCCCACGGATTTTCAGTGCGGCGATCAAAGGCAATCGACGATTCCAGCGCATGCAAAGCGTCCGGAAAATTGCCCGCCAAAGAACGAATGGAGGCTATAATATACCAGTCGTACGAAGCATTTTCAAGGTACTTTTCTTTTTCATGAATTTCAAGACTGCGTTTTACCGCGTCTTCGGCTTCACGGTAAGAGCGAAGTTCACGTTGGGCAAGACCTTTCACCTGCCACGAAAAAGCGACAAAAAGCGCGTCGGTTTTTATGTTTGCCGATTCGCGGTTTACCTCTTCCAAAACCTGTCCCGCGCCGGTCTTGCCGGAAAGCAGTCTTCCCCTTGCGTAATAAACTCTGGCAACAGACAGATATTCCTTGTTTTCCTGCCTTTCGGCAAGGGTAAGCGCCTCTTCCCACTCGACAAACGCATCGTCCCTGCGTCCGACGGTAAAAAGCGCGTTTCCAAGCGAAAGAGCGCTGCGAATAATCAGCCATTCATCATCGACAAGAATTGCCTTGCGCTTGCACTCTTTTATTACACCTAACGCAATCTCAAAATTGCCGCGCCCCGCTTCCCTGTTGCCTACAACCAGCTCTTTTTCCGTCCGTATGCGCGTGTCATAAATATCGCCGGAATTTTTCGGCTTTGAAGAACATGAAACCGCTGTCAGTAATACGGCTAAAATAAAACCTGTTATAATATTTTTAACGGCTCTTTTCATACATTACCATCCACCGTTAAAATTCCAAATCCCTGGGCGTCGCGGCTCCGGGACCTGTTTCCTTAAGTTCGGGAACTCCGCCTTTCAGCAGAGGATTGTTGTTAAGCGCGATAACCATTTTTTCAATTTCAACAACGGCGCTTTTCAAATCGGAGATCAACAGCGAAATCTGCGGAAGCTGAGCGGGAATGAATTCGGCGGTTTTATCCAGATTCTTCATAATGCCGTTGATTGATTCAAGAACCCCCGCTATGCTCGTAAAAACCGGTCCTTCAGCATCCAAAATCGACATCGCCGTACCGGACGGTTTTGCCATCTGATCCGTAAGCGTATGAATATTTGTCATAACGGGATCGATTTGACCGGAAATACCTCCGGTCGCAATTTGTAAATTATTCATTATCGGATCAATCCGGGTCGAAATAGTCTGTACGGTATTATTAAGACCGGAAATAATTTGACCAAGAGTGAGTTCGTCCGCTCCTTCCATACCGGCAAGAGACCTGTTTATGGTATCAATCAACATATTAACATTGTTGATAATGTTGTTGATGCTGTCTGTTGACTCAGGTCTGTCCGTCAACCCCATCGACGCAAGCTGTTTTGCCTGCGAGGAATTTACCTCAGGAATCACAGACCCTTCCGGCAGCACTATGCTTCCCTTTCCCGGATGAAAGATAAATGAATTTCCCAGTCCAATGGGACTCGCCTGAAGCTCGACAAGCGAGCCTTGTTTTACTCTGTAATTATGTTCGTTAAAGATTGTAAAAACTACCTCTACCCTGTCGTCTTCCGTCAGCATGATTTTTTTAACATGACCCATAGTAAAACCTTTGTATGTTACAGCCATGTTGGAGCTCAGTCCCGACGCGGAATTAAAATATGTGGTATATTGATAATCCTTTACAAACCAGCGCTGGGTTTTTCCGAGCATAAAAATCACGACAACCAGTATCGCAAGAGCCAGAATTACCAGCACTCCTACAACTTGATCCGCGAAACGAATAGAAAATTTCATAATAACCTCAGTATAATATAACACTGTTTCATACCGCTATCTCCATTTTCAGGAAATTACTGAGTTCCGGGGAATTGAGAAGGTCTTCCTTTGTTCCCTCGAACGCTTCCTTGCCGTCTACAATTACAACTACAGAATCTGCCAAGTCCCTTATTATTCGCATATCATGGCACACAAAAATTACCGAAGCTCCCTCTTTCTTTTTGCGCTTGACAACTTCAATCAGCTTGTTAGCCGATGTCTCATCAAGCGATTCTACCCATTCGTCAAGAAACAAAAGTTTGGGATTGCACAGCATCGCCCGCGCGAATGCAATCAGCTTCTGCTCCCCCATCGAAAGTCTGGACGGTCTGATGCCCAGATCCTTCCTATAATCAGCCTCGATGGTTACTTCCTTTATCCTCTTCATCCGCTGGGATCTGGTCATCTGCGGATAATGAATCTTCAAAGGAAGTTCCAGAATCTGATCCAGATTTTGATTCGCCCACAGAGCCGAATCCTGAAAAACAAACGCGCTTTCCCGGCGAAACTCAAGGTTTTCACTGTGGCTCATATGCGCTATATTTCTTCCCCTGTAAAAAACTTCTCCGTCGTTGGGAACCAAAAGCCCGGCGGATATTTTCAACACGGTGCTTTTACCGCTGCCCGAAGGTCCGATGATAGCGGTGATTTTGCCTTCTTCAAATTCAAGCGATATATCCTGAACCACATCTCTGTCCTGCGCCGAAAAATACACGTTTTTCAATTCAATAATTTCCGCCATTATGCCGCCGTTACTATATAGTATAATACCGATAAAACAACATTTACCAATATGCAAAGGGCAAAAGCCCCGCTGACAGCCCTAAGACCGGCGATGGGAACCTCCGTAGTGGCGCGTTCAACAGAAAAGCCCTCAATCACCGCTCCTATGGAAATAATCGCCCCAAAAAATATACTTTTGATAATGGTAACCAGTATATCCCGAATATTTAAACTCTGCAGAAGGTTTGAAAAATAATAATCCATCGGCGTACTGTTAAAAACTTGGGCTACAATATAAGACCCAGCCAGCCCGAAAACGGCAAAGTAAATGTTCAAAAGTACAAGCGAAGCCGTAACTCCCAAAAAACGCGGGACAGCCAGATGTTCAATCGGGTCAACGCCGACAGAAATATAGGCTTCAACCTCATGTGATATTACCATACCGGCAATTTCGGTGGCAATAGCTGTCGCGGAACGGGCAATAACAATAAACGCGGTCAGAAGCGGACCCAGTTCCCTCAGTATAATCGTAATCAAAATTGAATAAATAAGCTGCTGCTGGGAAAATTGCGTCAACAACGGCGACCCGATTATATTAACAGCCGCCCCTATTGTCAGCGCCAAAAGGGTGGAAATCCCCATCGCGTGAACGAATGTAAAGAGTATTTGCATGACAAGAATCTTAAAAGAAGCCTGCGAATGTCGTATAAAATAGCCGACGCCTCTTAAAGTTCTGGCAAAAAACCCTAAATTATATAAAATTTTCCTTATTCCAGCAGAAGGATTCCACATTATGTATATATTATATACAAAAAAAGACATTTTTGGTATAGTGAAAATCTAATATCTTATCTCCAAATCAGAAAGAGAGGGAAGCAAAATAGAAGATTCAGGTAAAAATACGGAAGGCGTCAGTTTTAAGGGCGTTTTTTCAGGAAAATCGGTGCTTGTTGCCGAAGACATAGAAATTAACCGGGAAATACTCAATATGGCTCTGAAAGAAACAGGGGTGGATTTGGATTTTGTTTATGACGGCAAGGCGGCGTTGGATATTTTCAGCAAAAAACCCTTAAAATACGATCTTATTTTGACAGATGTAAATATGCCCGAAATGGACGGCTTGGCGGAAGCGAGGAAAATACGCGCTTTGGGGGACATGGGCAGGAAAATACCGATAATAGCCATGACCGCCAACAGTTCGGAAGAAGACATCGAAAAATGCCTCGCCGCGGGAATGAACGACCACATCCGCAAACCTCTGAATTTTCCGGAATTGATAACTAAAATGCAAAAGCACATGAATAATTGAAACGGGTCCGCTCTGAGATACCGCCTTCCCTTGACATTCCTGTATTTTTTTGTAATTGTATCTCTGAAAGGGGCCATTAGCTCAGTTGGTTAGAGCAGGAGACTCATAATCTCTTGGTCCGAGGTTCAAGTCCTTGATGGCCCAATGGCGGATAGAGTTTTTTTCAGTCGATTAGCAGACAGCGAATTTCCAAAAAGTTCAATTCTGGACATCTCAAAAGGCGGCAAGGTTTTAGTCATAAGCGATCTCCACATGGGAACAGGCTTCCGCGACGACCTTAACAACAACGGAGAAATGCTCACCTGTCTGCTTGAGGAATATTATTTCAAGAACGGCTGGGTTCTTATTCTGAACGGCGACATTGAAGAACTCCAGAAATATTCACTCGATAAAATACGTGAAAAATGGGCGGGGCTGTACAGGGTTTTCAACCTTTTCGCGGCGGAAAACAGGCTTTACAAAACCATAGGCAACCATGACGAACAGCTCCTAATGAAAAAGTACGGCTCATATCCTTATCCTCTGCATAGCGTGGTAAAAATTGAGACAGGCGCGTTTCCCGCCTATGTTTACCACGGTCACCAGTTGTCAAAGATCTACGTCATGTTTAACAGATTAATGGGTGTGGGAGTGCGCTATATTTTGAAACCTTTCGGTATTAAAAATATTACCGACGCCCGCAGTCCGTACAGACGTTTTCACATAGAAAAAAAAGCCTACGCTTTTTCTCTGCAGAACCACTGCCTCACGATAATCGGGCACACTCACCGCCCGCTTTTTGAATCGTTGGGGCGCTTTGAATACATCAAATTTGAAATTGAGCGCCTTTGCCGCGACTACCCCGCTTCCCAGGGCGAGGATCGCAGCCGTATCGAAAACGAAGTTAACGCCCTTCGCAAGGAACTGGGCAAATTAAAACGCAAGGAAGGACGCGACAGTATACGCCAGAGTCTTTACGGAGACGAACTGCCCGTCCCCTGCCTTTTCAACTCAGGGTGCGCCCTCGGTAAAAAAGGACTCAACGCGATAGAAATAACAACCGAAGACATCGCCCTTGTTTACTGGTTCACCGAAGGAAAAAGCAAAAAATTCGTAAAACGCGGCGGCTACGAATTGGAAGGCATCCCCGGAAAACCGTACTTCCGCGCCGTCCTGAACAAAAACAAATTGGACTACGTTTTCGCGAAGATTAAGTTATTGGGCAACCAATAAACGCACCTAATTTCAGGGCGCATTTATTTGTCCCCAGAATCCGCCGATATATAGAAAAGTATGAACGCGATTTTGATATTATACGGCGGACACCTGTCAAACGAGGCTTTCCAGCCGCTTTTTAACGGGAAAAACGCCGTGAATTTGGCTATTGAACAGGCAAAAAAGTTCCCAAGTGTGGGAAAAACGGTTCTTCTTGCCTGTGAACACGGAGATTTTTCCGGTTTTTCGGGAATTCAAATCGAAAAAAGGGCTTCTTGGACAAAACGAAGCCTGCTGGAAAAAATTTCGGAGCTTCAGGCGGGTTTTGACTGCGTCTTTTTTGCCTTCGCGGACTGTCCGTTCCTTGACCCGGCTCTTGCGCAGGCAGTCGCCGGGCGGCATCTTCGCTATACCGCCGAATATTCCTACGCCGACGGCTTGCCCTACGGTCTCGCGCCTGAAATGCTGTCCCCCGGAACAGCGGGCATTTTGGCGAAAATTTTGGGTGATGACGACGGCGCTGTCGAAAGGGACATTTTGTTTTCGGTCATTCAAAAGGACATCAACGCCTTTGATATCGAGGCTGAAATTTCCGCCGTAGACCTGCGCTGTCACAGATTGAACTTCTGCGCGGATTCAAAACGAAACCTCTTGTTACTGAAAAATTTTATTGACGCGGCGGACGCAAAAATCCCTACCGCCGCCGATGTTGAGCGGATAGTCGAAGAAAAGCCTGAAATCCTGAGGACGCTTCCGAGCTTCTACCCTATTCAAGTTTACGGCGGCTGTCCGCAAAAATGCGCCTATTGTCCCTACCCTCATGTTACAAATGTCATTGAGCGAAAAGATTTTATGGAGAGCGGAAAATTCGAATCCCTGCTGGACAAAATCGCCGCCTTTTCGGGGGACGCGGTTATAGACCTTTCCCTCTGGGGGGAATTGAGCCTTCACCCCGAAAAAATGAAACTAATTGAGGCTGTCGTTTCGCGAAGCGAGCTTTCCCTGATTATCGAAACTTCCGGTCTTGGCTGGAAAGCCGAAGAACTGGAAAAATGCGCCGGACTTTCACTTAACGCGAAAAAGAGGAAAAACTCCCTTGCGCCGCTTTCATGGATCGTGTCCCTTGACACTAACAGCCCTCAGCGGTATATGGAAATCAGGGGACAGGGTTTTGCCGAAGCCAATGAATGTGCCAAAAAACTTTTTTCGCTCTTTCCAAAAGACTGTTATGTGCAGGCTGTCCGCATGAAGGGCGAGGAAGAGGATACGGAAAAATTTTACCGCACATGGAAGGAAGCGTCTCCTTCCGGCGCGAACATCATCATTCAAAAGTACGATGATTTCTGCGGCGTTTTGGAAAAGAAACAGGCTTCGGACATATCGCCTCTTATACGCCGGAGTTGTTGGCACATAATGCGGGACATGCCTGTCTTAACGGACGGAGACGTGCCTCTTTGCCGGGAAAACCTTGCGGCGTTGAAAAAAGAAGGCAATGATTATATATTGGGAAATGTGTTTACCGATTCCCTTGAAAACATCTGGCAAAGGGGAGAGCGGCATTACAAAGAACACTGCCAAAAAAACTATACGGGGCTTTGCGTGAACTGCGATGAATACTATACCTACAACTTTTAACGAAAAAATAACGCCGTATACGGCTGTGGGCGGCAAGGAGCGCATAGCTTCCACCGGTATTTCCGCCGTCGTCCTGAACCGTTCGGGTTTCCAGCGCCGTTCTTTTTTTCAGGAACTTGAAAAAACAGGATTTGACAATGTTATTTCGATTGAGTCTTCCGCGCCGCATTACGATATTGAAGAACTGTCGGGGCGTTTTCCTTCTGTGCGTTTTATTCTGCCGGAAAAGGAAATTAACCTTGGCGAACAGATCAACCTTGCGGCTTGCGAAATTGAAAGCCCGCTCTTCTTTGTCCTTCGCAGTGATATGAAAATTATTTCAGGAGGAATAGCAAGGCGGATGGCGGAAAGGCTGACAATCAGCCGGGAAGAGAACGGTGAGGAAACTCGCGGCGCGGGAGAGCAAAACACAGGTTTTAAAAGACTCTGCACAGTTCCGGTTATAGTGAATTCAAATTATGAAAACCTTCCCACGCTCGTTATTCCGATGACGCATAAAAGAAAAATTAAAACAAGTTTTATGGAAGCGCAGGACGAGGGGACTTTAAGCCTCTATCCTTTTGACGGAGTGGGAATATACGACCGCCAGCGTTTTATTCAGTCCGGCGGATTTGACATAACAATAAAAAACACATATTGGCAGTTTATGGATTTCGGTTTTCGCGCCCACCTTTGGGGAGAGGAAATTGCCCTAAGCCTTCATTTGAAACTTCAATGCGAGGGAGAACTTCCCGCCGAAGACTACACTGTCGAGGAAAGCTACAGCCGCTTTTATCTGAAAAATCTTGCTCCAGTATTCCGAGGCGATTACGCGCATCTGCCGTTCTACCGCTTTCCGCGTTTTCTATTTCAATCCGGTGAAGATTTCATTACCGCCTGGGGAGAATTTACGGAAAGCAGAAAATGGGTGATAAAAAACAAATACAGGTGGAAATGCGACGCCCACGCCGTAACAAGCCGCTGGGACAATATATCCGTAACAGAACCGGGAGAATAAGTTGACGGCGATTATACTTCAGGCGCGTCTTGATTCTACAAGGCTTCCGCAAAAAGCCCTTCTTCCCCTTGACGGGAAACCGCTCATTTTTCGGGTAATGGAAGCGTTAAACAATGTTCCCTCAGAACTGAAAATTCTCGCCTGCCCCGAAGACTCGCTTTCCGCCTTCTCGCCCATTGCCGCCGAAGCGGGCTTTGAAATAATCGCGGGTCCAAAAGAGGACGTTCTTGAGCGCTTCTGCATCGCAATCCGCCGTTATTCAATCAGCCGCGTAATCAGGGCAACTGGCGACAACCCCTTTGTTTTCGCGGACGCGGCATCGGCAATCAGCGCGGAAGCGGCGGCGTTAAACGCCGATTATGCCGGTTACGGCGGAATCCCCTATGGCGCGGGAGTGGAATCTGTCAGCGCCGCCGCCCTTTTGCGAGCCGGGGCGGAAGCGTCCTCTCCCTGTGAGCGCGAACACGTCTGCCCCTACCTTTACAACCACCCTGAAATTTTCCGCCTCCACCGCCCGCTTGCCCCCCTGCGCTGGCAGGATTGCCGCGCCGAAGCCTCCGGGGCGGAAAACAGCCCTATCCGCGTTACCGTAGACACAGCGGAGGACTTTGAACGCGCAAAAAAACTGTATGACGCCTTGAAAACTACCCCAAACCGCTACTATGGTGATATAATAATAAAAAAGTACAGGGAGATTTTTAGAACATGAATCAAGGTCAAATATTAATAGTCCCTTCGTTTGAGCCCGGACGGGGCGGCGGACATCTTTGCAGGTGCATAACCCTTGTAAACGATCTGCGGGCAATGAACAAAAAGGCTTTTCTTGTGCTGTCCGCAAAGACAGAAGACGTTGAAAATATTTTTAATTCCATGAGTTTCGATCCGCAGTGGCGCATAACTGATGAAGATGTTCGGCGCGTTGCGGCAGACGGTGTTGATTTTATCATTTTGGACCGTTATAAAACGCAGGACGACGAGCTTCCCCGCTGGAAGGAAATCGCGCCTGTAATCGGCATTGACGAGGGCGGTAAAAGCCGCGACAGCTTTGATTTTCTTATCGATATACTTATCCCCGAAAAACTCAGCCGCCCGCGCGCGAATATAATTGATCCGGCTCTGTTGAAATTCCCGGCAAAACCGCTCATGGCTAAAAAAGCCGAAGGCGGCATCTTAAAAGTTCTTGTGGCTTTTGGACAGGAAGATTCGGCAAATCTCGGCGTTACAGTCGCGCAGGCGCTTTCCGGGATAAACAAGAGCAATCTTGATATAACATTGCTCAAGGGAAGTCTGGCAAAGAAAATTACAGAAACATTTCCGAATGTCCGCGTTATTGAGAAAATTCCACAACTGTCTGAACATCTTGACGAATACGATCTTGTTATTACCCACTACGGCATCACCGCCTATGAAGCGCTGTACAACCACACGACTGTTCTTTTGGTTCCGCCTACCGACCATCACGCGAAACTTGCCGGAACAGCCGGATTTATCAGCATAAAAAAACTTTTTTTATTAAAAATTTTATTAATAAAATTTTTCTTTAAAATAATGAAAAAAAAGAGCGAAACTCTGGCGGAATGGTACAGATTGAGGGAAGGAAACCGCCTTGCCGTCCTCTGCGGCGAGTTAGATCCAAAGGTGAGCCGCCGCTGTCCTGTCTGCGGGGAAAAAGAGCCGCCAAACAGCGTTCAGCGCCAACGCGAACGTACCTACCGCCGCTGTACAAACTGCGGCATAATTTACATGGACAGAACCTGCCCGCCGCCCTTTGAATACACGCGCGAGTACTTTTACGAAACATACGCGCAGCAGTACGGAAAAACCTACCTTGAGGATTTCCCGAATATTAAAGCCGTCGGAAAACGCCGTCTTAAACGGATTAAATCCTATCTTCCCCCGTTGGGAGAGGAAGAGATCCGCAAACTTCTCGATATAGGCTGCGCTTACGGACCCTTCCTTTCAGCCGCGGCTGACGAAGGCTTTTCCGTTTCCGGTATTGATCCGTGGGAGGGAGCCGTCAACTATGTGAATGAAGAACTCCACATTCCCGCCGTTCAGGGCTTCTTCGGGGACTGCCCCTATCCTGCCGATCCTCCCTTTGACGTAATAACACTCTGGCTGGTTCTGGAGCATTTTCCCGACTGTAAAGCGGCTCTGGCAAAAATCAAAGACATTCTGAAACCGGGGGGAATTCTCGCTTTTTCAACTCCGTCTTTTTCAGGAATCAGCGGACGGAAATCAATCGGCAAATTCCTTGAGGCAAGCCCCGCGGATCACTGGACTGTCTGGTCGCCGTCGGTATGCAAAAAAAATCTTGAGCGAATGGGCTTTAAGGTAAAAAAAATAATTATAACAGGACATCATCCAGAACGATTCCCCGCGTTTGGAAAAATGGCGAAAAAAAGCAAAGGCATCGCGTATCTGCTTCTCTTATTGATCAGCAAACTCTTTGGTTTGGGAGATACCTTTGAAGTTTACGCCGAAAAAAAATGAAAAAGAACGCCTGATAATTTTAGGCGCGGGCGTCATGCAGGGACCGGCGATAAGAATAGCCGGAGAGTTGGGTTTTTATTCAATCGTACTTGACGGAAGTTCTCAGGCACCCTGTATTTCCATGGCGGATCAATTTGAAAAAATCGATCTTAAAAACAAGGAAGAAATTGAAGCCTTCGCCCGCTCAATTCAAAGTTCAAGTTCCCGTTTGGGGATATTGACGGCGGGAACGGACTTTTCCGCAAGCGTCGCGTGGGTCGCCGAAAAATTGGGACTGCCCGGTATTCCATACGAATCCGCGCTTAACGCCTCTGACAAGTCAAGAATGCGCGCCTGTTTCAAAAAAGACGGGCTTCCCTCCCCTGATTTTATTACCATCACCGAAGCGGATAAATTGACGCCTGATATGCCCTTCCCACTTGTGATTAAACCGGTAGACAACATGGGGGGAAGGGGCTGCCGCCGCGTAAACGCTGTTGAAGAATTTGATGAAGCGGCTCAATCGGCGATAAGTTTTTCCCGCTCAGGAAGGGCGATTGTGGAAGCTTTTATGGACGGACCGGAATTCTCGGTGGACGCGATTGTCTACCACGGCGAAATTACAATCTGCGGACTGGCTGACAGGCACATTTTTTTCCCGCCGTACTTTATCGAAATGGGACATACGATGCCGACTGTCATAGAAAAGGAAAAACAGGACGCTATGCTCGAAACCTTCCGCGCCGGGGTTCGCTCCCTTGGGCTTGCGGGAAAGGACAGCATAGGCGCGGCAAAGGGCGACATCAAATTCACATCACGCGGACCCATGATCGGCGAAATAGCCGCACGGCTTTCCGGCGGTTATATGTCCGGCTGGACATATCCGTATTCGTCCGGCGTCCAGCCGATAAGAGCGGCTATTCTTGCCGCTATGGGCAGAGCGCCGGACGGTCTTGTCCCGGAAAAAAATTGGACTTGCGCCGAACGCGCCTTTATTTCCATTCCGGGAACGGTCAAACAGATTTTCGGCGTTGAACAGGCGCGAAACAAGCCCTACGTAAAAGACCTTTTCCTTCGTATTGAGGAAGGCGGCAAGGTTTCCTTCCCGGAAAACAACGTAACAAAGTGCGGCAACATCATCGCCTCCGCGCCGGACAGACAGACCGCCGTATCAACAGCCGAAGCCGCCGCCCGCTCTCTCCTTGTAAGACTCGATCCCTCAGATCCGCGGACAGCGGACTTTATCTCCCTCCCCGCCGGAAGAAAGTCCTTCCCGCCGGACGCCTTTCAACTGACAGACGAACTAAAATCCGCTCTCTCCCAAATCCCCGACCCTCCGGCGAATGGCGCGGAATATTCAATCATTCCCTTTCCGTTTTTTACCTCCTCCGGTTTGCGGGACTACATGGGCAGAACCGTCGAAGAAACTCTCGAAGCTGTCCGCCTCTTAACTGGTTTTTCCCTTCCGTTAAGCCCTGAAAATGCCGAAAATAAAGTAAGATTGGGACGCTCCTTCTGGAACGCCCTTATCCGCGGCTCCTATCAGGGAGCGGTCTATTACATTGATAACCGCGCGGGAAAAAAATGAAAAAAGCTCTCAAAATAATTTTCCTCTTCTGCTTCCTTCTCCTCGCTTTCCATTCCCTGCCCGCCCTCACCCTTGATGAAACTCTTGACACGCTTTCGGCTATATCGGATAACAAAGCGCAGTTCCGCTGGGACCCGCTTTTGCGGGACGGCGTTTTCAACATGGGCGATCATTACGGAGTTTTTTCAACAACCGCCAAAGAAGGGGAAACCGGTTTTCTCGTTTTCGACAACAGGGAGCTTTTCAATGTTCCCATGCCGTACAACGACAACGGCAAATTGATTTTCCCCGAAAATTTTGTCGTTACTCTGAAAAACGCTTTTTCAAAATCCCTTGAAAATGACTCTTCCCGTTTTAGGATTACGACCATTGTAATCGATCCCGGTCATGGGGGACGCGATTCGGGAGCGGCAAGGAATATGGTATTAAACGGAAAAACTGTTCAGGTAGTCGAAAAAGATATTGTTCTGAAAGCCGGGTTAATATTAAGAGATATGCTGAACCGTACCTATCCCGATAAACGCATTATGATGACAAGGGACTCAGATGTCTTTCCCAGTCTGGAACAGCGCGCGGACATGGCAAACGCCGTATCGGTAAAAGACAATGAAGCCGTCATTTTCATTTCCATACACGCCAATGCAAGCGTCAATTCCAACGCCCGCGGCTACGAAGTATGGCACATAAATTCAGGATACCGCAGGACGCTTCTGGATAAATCCAAACACAACTATTCCGCCGATATTACGGCAATACTGAACGCCATGCTGGAGGAAGAATACACGACCGAAAGCATCCTTCTGGCGGATTCAATACTTCTCGGACTTGGTCAGGAATTCGGCAAATCTGTGCCCTCAAGGGGCAGAAAGGCAAACGACTGGTTTGTGGTAAGAAACAGCCGTATGCCGGCGGTGCTTGTGGAACTGGGTTTTGTTTCCAACCCGCAGGACGCCGTTCTTATGACAAGCGACGAGGGCTTGCAAAGGCTCATCGATTCATTGTACAATGGGATAACAAATTTTATCGGTATTTTTGAACGTTGATGAACGCTGTTACAAACATGATATTAAGACCAGCCGTTGAATTTCTGGCGATAAAAGCAAGGCGGCGTACTCTTTTGCTCTGCCTTTTGGCGGTTGCGGCTTTGGCGGAATTTCTTATTTTAGGGCTTGCGCGAAGGACTTTTGTATTCTATACTATAAGTGACGGGGGTATTGTAGTAGAAGACCGGATGCTGAAACGGTCCCCATCACGGGAAATTGACATTATCCGTTATACGGAGGAAACGCTTCTGGGGCCTATAGCCCCGGGTTTGCTGCCGCTTTTCCCGCGTGGAACCAGGCTTAATTCGCTTTTGTACCGGAACGGGGTTGTATACGCCAATTTTTCGGGGGAAGCGGTTTTGCCGCCGGAAGAGGGGGGAAGGACGCTTGACAACTTCCGCACCTTTTACGCCGGTATTTTAAGGAATTTTTCATACGTCAGGGACGTGCGGTTTTTTATAGACGGCGAAACTGCGTTTTATGAGGAATTCCAGCCGGGGCGTCAGGGAGCCTAAAAAGGGGAATTTACCGGGTTTTCTTAAAAATCGGTAAATTCGTAAAAAATAAAAAAATTTCATGTTTTGCCGTTGACAAAACATTGTAAATTTATTAGAATCAGAGATGATTGAAATTTTGAAACATGTGTTTTTAAAGGAGCTGTGCATGAAAAAAATGCTCATTCTTGTCGTTATTGCGATGTTAGCGGGTCCGCTGTTTGCCGAGGAGGCTACCCTCATCGACTTTACATTACTTAAAGCGGATATTCATGTTAGTTTAGGCGAAAATGATACGAGCGATACGCCGAACCATAATCGTCAAACCATGATGGATTTTTCCTCTGTTGCCGGCGGAAGCTTCACAACCCAGCAGAAGCGGGTTATGAAAACTTCTCTCGCAATTGAAAACTGGGAAGTTGAACTGGCGTCTTCGTCCAGAACAGTGGAAAATATCGGTCTAAGCTACACCAAAGAAGCGCCTTCCAAACAGTTTGAAACTGTAATGGGCGTAAGGGTGCATTTCCCTGTTGAACCGTTCAACTCATGGGCAATTGTTAGACCGCCTTTTGAGATTCCGGCGTTTGAACCGAAAGCGAAGGTCAACGACGACGGCAGTATCGATCCGCCGGACAGCGACGGTATCACCGGTACAAGCCGTTTTGAGGCTCAGGAAGAAGGACAACCGGCGTACGGCGTTGTAAAGAACGTCGCCGTTATTAAGTCGGTAGCCGTGAATGTCTACGGTCTTCAATTCCCCCACGGTCTCTCAACGATCCTTATCGACAGCCGGGGCATCCATAAAAACGTGTTTATGGGTTACCTGCTGCACGACGGATGGGGAGAACTCATCTGGAACAACCCCGCTTACATTCAGGAAGTAAGAAACCGCGATATCAGGCTCTATCCTCTTTATCCGACTTCCACTCCGTTTGTAAAGTTCGGCGGATTCCTGCTACAGCGCGATGCCGCTAGAGAAGGCGGGGATTTTATCACCTACTTCAAAGATGTAAGGATTATCTACGATAAAGCGGTTCTTGATGTTGATCGCGATATTGATGATGAAGCCCTGTGGAATATCATTCTTACCCGTGAAACCGCCCGCAAGGTTTGGGAAATGGAACGCTTTGGTCAAACTCAGGTTCTTCGTTATCTGGAACAGCAGAAACAAGCCAGCGAACCTCCGTTTGGCAGCCCTGAGAGACAGCAGGAACAACAATAACAGGAAGCCTAATTAGAGCTTTCAAATTATTAAAAGCTGTCTGAAGAACATATGTTTTTCAGACAGCCTTTTTTTATAGCTATGGATAATGTAACAAATAACAGTGTTTCTTCCCCAAATCAGGATAAGATGCGGGAGGAATTTGAAAAATATTCTGAAACGCGCCATCATATCGTTAACGACTTAAAATTGCGCGTGGAGAGTATTGTTGTCTCTCTTAACTCAAATCCGGTCGTCAGCGGCAGGAATAAAAGTTTTTCCAGTTATTTTTACAAATACCTGCGCTTTCTGAAAAACGGGGTTGACGACCCGCAGATTACAGACCTTATGGGAGTGCGGATCATCTGCCCTTTCATTGAGGATTTAGGCGAAGCGGAAGAACTGATAAGGAAAAACTTTGACATTGTCGAAGAGGAAAGAAAGGGACACTACACTTTTAAGGAATTCGGCTATGAATCTACCCACATTCTTATATCAATCCCGAAGGAAATAATAGAAAAACACGGCAACCCCGGCATAGAAATCGCGGAGATTCAAATACGGACAATTTTGCAGGATGCCTGGGCGGAAGTTGAGCATGAGCTTGTTTACAAAGCGGAATTCAGCCCCTTTGACGAACCTATGAAACGAAAACTGGCGGCTGTTAACGCAAGCCTTTCTCTTGCGGACATAATTTTTCAGGAGATCAGGACTTATCAGCGTAAATACTCAAGAGAGCTTGAAAAAAGAAGGGGAAGTTTCTATCAGAAAATTGAAGAATCGACGGACGACCTTCTCTTTAGCGAAGAAGCCGATAAAAAAAGCGCGATTCCTGTTTTCGATGCCGGCAGGGAAGCCGCTTCCGGCGATAAGGTTTCCATTGACGATCTTTTAATCTTTGCCCTTACCGCTCATAATCAAAACCGTTTTAATGACGCGATTTCCCAATACAGCAAAATTCTGGCTTTAAATCCAAGGCGGGATATATGCGCGACAATTTACAAACACCGCGGCATGGCGAACTTCGCATGTTCCCGCTACGATGAAGCAATTGAAGACTTTAACCACGCCCTTGAACTCGATGAAAAATCATACAAAGCCGCCTATTACCGCGGCGTGGTGCGCTCGGTATTAAAGCAGTATTTAGCCGCGATAGACGACTATACCCTCTCCCTTTCGATAAATCCCTATCAGTCCTTCTGTCTTTTCAGGCGCGGTCAGGCATTCTACCACATCGGCGATTACCCCCAGGGCTTATCCGACTGCGAAAACTCCCTCGCGCTTGAGCCAAACAACAAATCAGTCGCCAAATTCAGGGATCTGCTCCATGAGAAACTGCGTATGTAATTGCCCTTATACGGCAAAAAATTTATAATAGCCAAAGGGCCGAGTAGCTCAGTGGATAGAGCAGTTGCCTTCTAAGCAACTGGTCGGGAGTTCGATTCTCTCCTCGGTCAGGGACTGCAGAAATATATGCCTAAAGAGTTTACTTGGCGCGTAAATTATTTTTTATGCGTCCGTTTTAATCAAGCGGGGGGAAATAGCCCGCGCTGTCGCGTCCTGATCTTTCAAGCATGTAGACTTCAATCTCTAAAGGAAGCCATGCTCTTCCAAAATCGGTGGGAAGCTGGGAATTAAACGAAAAACTGTAAAGCCCGGACGGAGTGTCGGCTATGCCCTTTATCAGAGAGCCGATGCCCTGCGGACGGTAAAGGCGCGCGGCGCTTCCTCCGGTTTCCCTGCACAGGTACTCAATTCCGGCGGAAATTTGTCCTTGTCCTGTTATGACGGCGTTAAAAACCACGCCGTTATTCGCGAGATACGCGGCAAGTTCGGAAAGGCTGTACTGCTCAAACGCCATCTCTCCCAAACTGCCCGAACCGACGTACACAACAGAGCGCTTTGGGGCGGCTGACAGAAGATCGGTGGCGGCAAGGCGCAGTCCAAGATCAAAACGCCAGCGGGCGTTGAAAGAATCGGCGGTTCCCCTTACGGCGTTCTCCAGAGACAATTCGTGCTGTTCGCGGCGCGGCTGAACCCCGGCAGAAATGACGGAAACAACTTTTGAGCCGCCCATTTCTTTTATAGCGTTTCCTATGTCGCGCGCCGCCGAGGTAAAATCGTCGCGCATATTCGCGGTTTTTTCAGAGCGTTCAACAAGAATGGAAATATCGGCTCCTGAATAACGGTTTCCCGGAGAAAGGAAAATCTGTCCGGACACCGGTGCTCCTCCTTCATATAATTTAAAATTATTTGAATCATCAAGCCCGGTTATTGGGCGGCGCAGTCTGTCTTCCACGGTGAATTCCACAGTAACAGTCGGGAAACGCTCGGCGTAAATATTGCGTATCTGTACAAAAAGACCGGAAGCAAGATCGTCAAAGCGGGTCATCACCGCCACTTCGCTGTCGGAAAATTTCGCCGCCAGTATATTGCCGTTGCTGTCCATGTCGGCGCACGTTACGCGAACTCTTTCATTGCCCGCAAGCCCCAGCTCGCGGACAATCGCGGCTTCCGGTTCAATTAAAAGAATTTTGTTGCCGTCTACGGCGAGGATCGATTTTGTAGAAAGAAACCTCATGCTTTCGATATTTCCAAGTCCGTTAGCCGCAAGACGCCCAATATAATTGCCGTTGGGGTCAAAGATATAAATCGCTTTTGCCGCGTTGTCTGCGGCGTAAATTTTTCCGTTACCTGCGGCTATTCCAGTGGGAGAGAGCAAGCCGGGAAAAACCGCGTTTCTCATTCCGAAAGAAATGATAAACTTTCCGTCCGGATCAAATTTACAGATGCGCCTGTTTCCGTAATCGACAACATACAGGTATCCGTCCTCGTCAACCGCGAGATTCTGAGGACCGACAAACTGACCGTCCCCAAGCCCCTTCGACCCGATGTACGCAAGCCAATTCCCCCCATTATCCAAAACGCTCACCCTTCCGCCTCGGTATTCGGAAACATACATTCTGCCGTCAGTTCCGCGCACTATATCATAGGGACGGTCAAAACCGTTAAGCGGTCCCCTCTTTCTGTCCCTCACTATTCCGTTTACGTCAATCTTGACAATTTCGTTACTGCCGTACGCTGTAACCCACGCCGAGCCGTCGCTGTTTCCTAAAACCGAAACAGGCTGGCGGTAAAGTACAATTTCCCCTGATTTTCCCGGATAGCGTCCGGCTTCCACATAACGCACTCCGTCGTCGGCTATGGGCAGAAGAAAGCGGCGGTTGGAGACTGTCTCGATGCGGGAACTTAGCAACATTCCCGCGCCTGAATTTCTGCCGTAAATGCTCAAAGCCGACTGCCACTGTCTGACGGCGATTTCCTCAAAGCCGGAACGGTAGTACGCCCTTCCCAGCCAGTCAAGAATTACCGCTTCCGTGGGCACAAAGGACAGCGCGCGTTCAAAACAGAGAATCGCTTCGTTATACGCAAATCGGTTGTAAGCGTGAATTCCAAGCCTGAACTCTTCGGCAGCCGTAAACGCGGCGACTCCTGTTCCGGTTACGCCGCCGGGGCGGTCATTATTGCCGCTTTGCGCAAAGAGCAGAACGGAAATAAAGAGAAAAAGCAGACAGAAAGAAAAACTTTTTCTCACAGCGGCTCTCCCGTAACAATCTTGAAATGTCTTTGTATTTCCTGCTCATCAGGCGCAAGCTCCAGCGCCCTGCGCAGCCATGTACGCGCTTCCACAACTTCACCGCTCTTGTAGTACGCCCAGCCAAGAGAGTCAAGATATGCCGCGCTCTGCGGTCTTATGTCCACGGCTTTTTTGCAAAGGCGCAGGGCGCGTAAAATATCAAGACCGGTATCGGCAAGAATATATCCCATGCTGTTCATCGCGGTAGCGTTGTTGGTGTCTATATCCAGAGTTTTTTCATAGAGTTCGACGGCGTTTTTATTTTTTTTCTGCGACCACGCGGCATAAGCAAGAGTATTGTAAAGCAGAGGCGATTCCAATCCGCAGTTTTGCAGTCTCCTGAGTTCGAACTCGGCAAGCCTTATCCGCTTGGTAATAACATAGATATACGCAAGCGTCATTCTGCACTGATAAATGCGAATAATATTATTTCCCGACGTTACAACCTGTTCCAGATAATTCAAAGCCTCGCTGTACTGTCCAAGTTTCGTATAACACAACCCAAGGTAATAAATAATTTCCATCCGCTCTTCTTCGTCAAAACACACCTCTTCTTTTGACAAAAATTCCTCCAGGGCTTTATTCCAGTCTTTCATACGGTAAAGACGCACTCCTTCCTGAAGTTTTTCAAAGACGCGTTCTTCGTTTTCTCCGCCGGTTATAATTTCCTCACCGGTTTTTTCTTCCGCCATCTGGCTCATTCCCCCCTTAAAGCCTTCAGACTTGCGTCTGCGAAACAGCAGCCGGCTGAGACAAAATCAAACTCAACGCGGCGTTATTTTTATAAACCTCAGCCCAATCGGAACCGTCCTGCGCCCTGCCGTTTTCACCTGTCGAAGTGGTCTTGCCGGGCTTGGAAAAACAGTACGTCCCGCCGTCCGGGGCATCATAATTTATTATACTATCGTTATAGTACCTTATGGAAGGAAAAACATGAACAAGGGCGGAAGGCGTTTTTCCGCTATTTGGGAAATTGACATTTACAAAGACCCCGTCCCTCCAAAAACCCACTATTTCGCCGAGTTTTTCCGTGATATAGGCGATTACAGGCTCCCAATGCCAAATTCCGTGATTTTCAACCAAAGACAAAGCGACGGACGGAATCCCGAAAAAACTCCCCTGCCTTGCCGCGGCTGCGGTTCCCGAATAGATAATATCCGTTCCCATATTCGCCCCAACGTTTATCCCCGATAAAACCAGATCAGGAGGGTCGCCGCCAGCCGCCTCTTTGGTCTTCAGGCTGAGTTCGGGAATACCGCCCAAAAGAGCGATAACAACGCAGTCCACAGGCGTACCGGAACATGACCATGTATCTTTTTCAATTTCAATTAATCTGCACGGTTCATTAAGAAAACGAATTGAATGGGAACTGCCCGAACGGTCAGTATCGGGGGCAACCACAAAAACCCTGTGCCCCGCCTCCCGCAGAGCTTTCGCCAGCAGGTTAAGTCCCGGTGAGGAAATTCCATCGTCATTAGTAAGCAGTATCCGCATCAGCCCCCCTTGTTTGGAATAACCCTCGCTCCTTTGGCGATTTTAACTTCGTATATTACCGGACGGAAACCAAAAATACGTTCGTATTCTTCCAGCCGTCTTTTGTATTCTTCAACAAGTTCTTTTCTGATAATTGTGTATGTGCACCCGCCAAAACCGTGACCTGTCATTCTCGCGCCGGCGGCTCCCTCAAGCTCCTGCGCCCGTTTAACAAGCCAGTCAAGCTCTGGACAGCTTATTTCAAAGAGGTCTCTCAGGCTTTCATGCGAATGAAAAATTATTTTTGACAGAGAAGCGAGATCACTGCGCTGTAAAGCTTCCACAGCGTCATTCACCCTGTGAATTTCCTCCACGATGTGCATGCTTCTGCGCCGTACCTGTTCGGGAAGATTTCCCAGCGCTTCAAGAATGTCCGCGGCGGCAAAGTCCTTAAAACTCGCGCCGTCAAATTTTTGCGAAAGAAGCTCAAGACCTTTCAATACGTCGGCTTTGCGGGACGCCATTTCGTTTTCCGCGCCCAGTCTTGGAACGCGCGAATCAATGACAAGAAATCTGAAAAGGGAAAAAGGCGATTTTATTTTTTCAAATACTCCGCCGGAAATATCAACAAAAAGGAAATGATCTTTTCGCGCCAAGAGACAAACATAATAATCCACCGCCGGCGCCGCGCTTGAAAAAAATTCCTGATGAGCCTCATGGAGTTTTTGCGCCAGTTCCATGTCGCTAATCTGGATACGCAGTAAATTTTTCAACGCCACTGCCGCGGCGGATTCGATAGCCGTTGAGGACGCAAGCCCTATCTGTTGCGGAATATTTCCGCAAAAAGAAAAATTCATTCCCTTCATGGAACAACCCATGCCGGAAAAAAGATAAATCGCGGTTTTAAGATAGTTCGCCCACCTGTCCTCGCGTCTGTATTTTAAATTGACAAGCGTGCTTCTTTTTCGTTCTCCAAGATCGGCTGCGTAAAAACGAAATGAATTGTCCTTCCTCGGACTAACCGCCACATGAATATAGCGGTCTATTGCCGCCGACAAATAACTATCGCTTACCGGATCTCCCTGATCGCCCAAAATATGAATTCTGCCGGGCGCTTCGGCTATAACGACAGGCGGCTTTTCATCAGGGCGCTTGTTGGCGGTCTTGCGAGGGTTCTTGCCGCGCAAGGATCGGCTTGTGTCCAGCTCATATTCAGCACGGTGGATTTGACCGATATCCAACATTAAAAAACCTCACATTTATAATAAAAATCTCAAAATATACGCATTTACAGTATAATATCAGGTAAATTTGATATTTTCAATGGTTTATATTTAGAAATTATGTCGTGTTTTAACTGATACGGCAATCATAGCGATTAATGTACAAAAATAGGGGAAGGCAAGAATGAAATCGGCGGGAATATTCCAAAAACCCTGCGCGTAATTTGAAAAAGACTCGGCAAGACCGAAAACAAAAGCCGCCGCAAGCACTCCCTGTGGTTTGCGCCATCCAAGATAAATTACCACAAGGGCGATCCACCCTTTTCCCGCCGACATTCCGGGTACAAAAGCGCCAAGGTTAAGGCTGAGGAAGGAGCCGCCAATTCCGGCGAAAGCTCCCGACAGTAAAAGCGCGGCGGTTTGGTAAAGACGCGGATTTATACCGAGTGAAATTAACGCGTCGGAATTTTTGTCGCAGGCGCGCAGTCTGTAGCCAAACGGAGTTTTGTAAATTGCGATATACGAGATAATGAGGAGAAGCAAGCCCGCAATGAAATACCATTTTAAAAGTCCCGGAATACTATTCGCGGCAACTACCCCTCTCGTTTTGAAAAGCTTGTCGGAAATTACAACGCAAAGCCCGCTTGAAAATAAATTTACCGCAAGCCCGGTAATGAAAATATTCGCGCGGAGTTTGAAAGCGGTAAACGCGTGAAGAGCCGAAAGCGTGGTCGCCGAAAGAATTGCCGCCGCGATAGCCGCTGTCGCGCTGCCTGTGTGGTAGAAAACCGCAAGAGATGAAAAAGCGCCGGCAAGGAGCAGACCTTCAAGGGCTATATTGAGAGTTCCCGCAAGCGCGGGGAAAAGCCCTCCCGCCGCGGCGAACAAGAGCGGCGTCATTATTGTTAGGGAACCGCGAAGGAGGGAGCTTAAATTATCCATTGAAGTTTTTCCTCCTTCGTGAAAAAACATTGCGAATCAAAAGACTCGTTGAAAGAAAGAAGATAACCGCCTGTACTATCGAAGCTGTCTCAAAAGTAAGACCCGTGTTCTGCATGGCGGAACGCGCTCCCGCGCCTATCCACGCGAAAAAAAGAGCGGCAGGTATCACGGCGGGAGAGCTGAATCCCGCGATAAGGGCGACGGCAAGACCGTTCCAGCCAAGCCCGGCGGAAAATTCTTTTACGACGGCGTAATAAGTTCCCATAACGGCAAACGCTCCGGCAAGACCGTACAGGAAGCCGCTTATAAACATTGACAGCACAGTATTAAATTTTGTGTTAATTCCGCCGTAACGCGCGAATAATTCATTGTTACCCGCCATTCTGAATTCATAGCCTGTTTTTGTCCTGGTAAGGAAAATATGAACAAGGAAAACGGCGGCAAGAGCGATAAAA
Organism: Treponema sp.; assembly: GCA_031273265.1. Classification (GTDB taxonomy): domain Bacteria; phylum Spirochaetota; class Spirochaetia; order Treponematales; family Breznakiellaceae; genus WQXQ01. Next base: position 822 of record JAISSH010000061.1, on the reverse strand, counting down.
ACACCTGCGCTTAAATTGGACGGTTTTAATATGAGCGGAAGGCGCATGGTTTGCGCGATTTTTCCCGTAGACTGAAGCGATGTTTCAGGGTCAAGAAATGGACCCGTAACAAAGAAATTCACGACAGGAATAACCGCTGTTGAAAGCAGGAATGTGGTAATCAATTCGCTTGTATTCCACTTTGCCCTGCAAAAGCCGCTTATCGCCGCCAACGCGCCGGAACAGAGCCCTCCCGCAAGAGCCGCAAGAATCGCGCCAATTACGCCAAAGCGCGGGAGCGCCAAAGCGACGGCAGTTGTAACAAAAGCGCCAAGATAAATCTGCCCTTCACCGCCAAGGTTAAAACATCCCGCCTTCATCGCGACGGTTACGCCCAACGCTCCCAATATCAAAGGAATAGCGGCGTTTAACATATTGCCGAAGCTGTACAAATTCTTAAATGGTCCCGCAAAGAAAAAGTAAAGCGTTCTTGCGGGACTGCCGCTTACAAAAAAAACAAGGATAACAAGCGCCAACAGCGAAATAACAGGGATGAAAAGCGCCGCCGGTGAAAAAGGAAAAGAGCGCGAAAGCTCCGAGTCGCGTTCAATTGTACCGGCTTCGGGGGGACCCTGTACTTTGGCTATTTCTTTCACTGCCCTTCCCCTCCAAGCCCCTGCATGCAATTTCCAATTTTTTCCTTGATTGAATCATCGCCGTTGTTTTCAAAAACGCCCGCAATCGCGCCCCTGTACATTACTATTATTCGATCCGCAAGAGATAAAATTTCTTCCATGTTAGTTGAAATTAAAACCACCGCCGCTCCCTTTTCACGAAGAGCGG
>JAISSH010000126.1 GCA_031273265.1 Treponema sp. | reverse complement strand
TTAAGACCCCGAATCTGGCTCCGCATTTTTTCGGAAACCGCCAGTCCCGACGCGTCATCGCCGGCCCGGTTGATACGAAGTCCCGAGGAGAGTTTCTCCATGTTTTTGGTTAGGTAAGTTTGGGTTACCTTGAGGGACCTGTCCGCAAACATTGCGCTCAGGTTGTGATTGATGATCATAAGATCCTCCTTGAACTGTTACGAAAGCATCCATGCCTCCGCTTGACCTGTTATGACCGGACAAAATCCGCGGAAATCCCGCCCGGATACACAACTCGCCAGTTTCATTATCGGCAGGTTAGGGGCGGGACTTTAGGGGTTTTTTATGAAAATTTTTCCGGCTTTTTATTGACAAAAAATAAAAAAAACGATATATATTCAGGTAGAAGTCGGTAAAACCGGAAAAACAAGAAGGGGGTATTGTGCAATATTACGAGAAATATGATTATATTTCGATAAATTCTGCTGTTCCCCCCCCCCCCCCCCCCAGCGTAACAAATACAGAACCGCAGAACAACTTTCACTGTATAATCACGGCTGTTTCCGTCGGGAAAAGCCGTTTTTATATTTTCTCTGCCCTTGAGGGCAGGTAATTCAATTTGAATACCTGCCTAAAGGCGGGTATGAGAAGGAGTTTATTATGAAGAACAAAATGAAGATTTTTGGGATTATTGCCGTTGCCGCGATAATCGGACTTTCGGTGATGAGCTGTGCATCCGGCGGTACGCTTGAGATTAAAAACAGCAAAGGTGAGACAATTACCGCTGGTTACCTAGAAGGTAAATTCAGTGATGTTATTACTATATCAGCGGCAGTTGAAGGTGGCAAAGGAAAAACACAAGATATATCAAATGGTAAGACAGCATCGTTCTCATTTGATGAAGATACCGATATCACATGGTTTTGGTTTACTGAGGATTTCCCGAATATTACAGCTGATTTTGGAAGTGTTACTATAGAGGGCGGCGATACTACCACTATTGATGCGAAGACTGGTAAAGATATGACAGGGTTATTTTGATAATTAGCCTTTCCAAAACCGCCCGGTCATTTTATTTTACCGGGCGGCTTTTTTTTCCTATTGACAATATGGGGGAGAATGCGGTAGATTATTAGGTAACTGGATATTGTCAATATTGGCGGTATCTCCAGCCGTACGGTCGTTGTCTGGTTTCTCGTAAACCACGTCAGCGACCTTTTTTATTTTACATAAAACATTGTTTAAATCTTTTTCGTGTGTTGAAATAGAAACATTTGTACCCCTTATATTAGGCACTACAGATACTACAGTTTTCATTTTTTTACTAGAATCATTTTCAAAGGACTTAGAAAATACCTTTGCTTTTTCTCCATCTCTATCCTCATTTATTACAACAATAGGATCAGTCAATACTTGATACATAGAACCAAGCAAATGTTTGCGTTCATTATTCCCTAATTTTTCAAATTGATGTCCTCCTAGACTTACTTCACCAAGAGGAGTTGATATTTTACTGTTAGGGAACAATTTATCGTAATTTTCCCTTGAATATTCAACATAATTCATTGGTTCAGCCATGTCCGCGAACTTCTTTCTAAGCCTGTCCTTGATTTCTTCAACTTCGGACGCTTTTTCCCCGGAACGGGCAAAATCGCTAACCGGAGGAATAATTTCATCTTCCATAATTTTGTCTCCACCCTATATATGGGTCGCGGGTGCACGGCGCATGGCTGAAAGAGGATTGAGACTTAGGTTCGCACTTTTAATTCATATTTTTTGAAGAAAATCTATTTTGGAAATACGATCAACGGGCGTCTGTGTCCGGTCTGCTGATACACACTGCCTTCGGGAAGACTTAAATCCTGCTGTTGAGCCGGAGCGGGCTTTTCAGGGACGGCGGGAGCGGGGAGCGGTTTTAACGCCGGGACTGGTTTCTTTGAAACGGCGGGTTTAATCAGTGCGGGTTTTTTAGGCGCGGGTTTCGCCGTCAATTTTTTAACCGTTTTTGAGGCGGTTTTAACGGTCGATTTTGTTTTCTTTTTTGGAGATGATTTTACTGTCTTATTCGGTTTTTGCTTTGTCGTCTTTTTAACGACTGTTTTAGCGGAAGTTTTCTTTACCGGCGTAGATTTTGCCTTTTTTGCCTTTTTTGCAGGTTTTGCTGTTTTAGCCGACTTTGCGGTTTTTTTCGCGCTTGCCGCAGGCTTCTTTTTCGCGGCAACAGAGCTTTTTGAAGCTTTTTTCGTTGCTGTACTTTTTTTCACGGTTTATAACCCCTTATATCAAAAAATAATCTTTTTATGGTTTATATAGCGCATTATACAGCAAAATTCATGTAAAGGGAATTTATTTTTGTTAAATTTGACTTTTTTTCATGTAAAAGCCCGAAAACAGACGCTTTTCCAGCGCCATAAAACGGGACCTTTTCCGATTCTAAGCCGAAGGGCGTCCTCAATTGCCGAAAAATCGCGTTTTTCGAGGTTTTTTGCCATAAAAATGCCCCAGCGCGATTGTTCGGCGTTGAACCACGAAGCGAGGTCTTTTTCGCTGATCAGCCTTTCCTCTTTTTGGTCGATTGTCTGAAGTTCAACAGAAAACCCCTGTTTTTCAAAGGCGGCGGCAAATTCGCCTTCGTCCCAAAGACCCGCGCCGGTTGTGTTTTGAAAGAACGCCTCTTCCGCCTGCTCCAGTTTTGAGGCAAGTTCAGGTTCGGAACATTCCTGCGCGAGAATACGTGAAATGCGTTCTCCAAGACGGGGCGGCGAAAAAAGCAGGACAAGTCTGCCGTTTTTGGCAAGCAGGGGTTTTGCGGCGGCGGCAAGTTTTTCCGGCTCTGTCGTAAGACGGACGGCGCGGAAAAGGATATGGTCAAATTGAGAGCAGGAAAACCATTCTTGGCATTTGTCAGGGGCGGGAAGAATTTCTTCTGATACAGCGACCAGCGGTTTATCAGTTTCTTCTAAAATTTCGGCGTAACGCACGAGCGCGTCTTTGGCTGGTTGACCGTTCACCAGCGCGGCGGTTAATCCTTCGGGGCAGCGGCGCAGGCTTTCCCAGAGCAGAAGCCCGTCGTTGGCAAGGGGGATAAGGACGCGGTCGTGGCGTTCGGGAGATGCGGCGGCGAATATCGCGTCACGGTCGCTTAAAAGCAATGCGCTTCTTCCCGATTCAAGACGTTTAAACCAGCCCTCTCTTCCTTTCGCCGCCGCCGACCACGATAAAAATTCTCCGCCTGTTTCGCTGTCGCCCAGAACAATCGCCGCCTGCAATTCGCGTTTTCGTAAAACATCTTCGCGGAGCTTTCCTTCGTAGCCGACTGTCGAAGGAATGTAAAAAGTTCTGCCCCGCAGTGAAGTTGGAAGGTACTGCTGAGCCGCCCAATGATCGCGGTAGGCGTGAGGATAGACGTAGCCTTCGCCGTGCCCGAAACCTTCCGCGTCGCGGCTTGCGTCCCGCAAATGGTTTGGAACTTCGGCGTCTTCGCGTTCCACTTCCTTGAGCGCGTCAAAGTAGGACATTGTAGTATTTGATTTGGGAGCGGTGGCAAGGTACAGGCAGGCGTGGGCGAGTGGGAAATTTCCTTCCGGGAAACCGATTCGCTCAAAAGCCTGCGCGCAGGAAATAACGACGGAAAGTGCCAGCGGGTCGGCAAGCCCAACGTCTTCGCTGGCAAGGATTATCATTCGCCTGAAAATAAACTTTGGGTCTTCTCCGGCGCGCACCATTTTCGCGAGCCAGTAAAGAGCCGCGTCCGGGTCGCTCCCGCGCACGCTTTTTATAAACGCGCTTATCGTGTCAAAGTGATAGTCGCCGTCGCGGTCATAGAGAAGGGCGCGACGCTGGATGCTCTCTTCGGCGGCTTCCATTGAAATTTTAATTACTTCCCCCGCTGACGGCGGCCAAGGGGTAACGCTTGTTTCCACCGCGAGTTCTATCGCGTTCAAGAGACTGCGCGCGTCCCCGCCCGCCACTTCGACAAGGTGTTCAAGAGCGCCTTCGTCAAATTGAACATTCCAGTTTCCGTAACCGCGCTCTTTGTCGGACAGAGTGCGGCGGGCGGTTTCCATTAAATCCGCGCTTCCCAGCGGCTTTAGCTGGAAGATACGACTGCGGCTTACAAGGGCGCGGTTTACCTCGAAAAAAGGGTTTTCGGTTGTCGCGCCGACTAAAATTACCGTGCCGTTTTCCACCCAAGGTAAAAGCGCGTCCTGCTGCGCCTTGTTCCAGCGGTGAACCTCGTCCACAAAGAGAATTGTTCTCTTGCTGTAGAGCCTGTAACGCTCGTCGGAACGGTCTATTACTTCGCGGATGTCTTTTACGCCGGAAAGGACGGCGTTCAGTTTTTCAAAAGCCGCCTGCGTAGTATTGGCGATTACGGCGGCAAGGCTTGTTTTTCCTGTTCCCGGCGGACCGTATAGGATAATTGATGAAAGCCTGTCCGCCTGAATCGCGCGGTGTAAGAGCCTTCCGGGGCCTACAATGTGATCCTGACCTATGATGTCTTCCAGAACGCGGGGGCGCATCCTGTCCGCGAGAGGATTTTTTTCACCTGAATTATTTTTTGAGGAAAACAGATCGCCCATTAAGGATCATCATCCGCTTCCGCGTTCCATTGGGGGACCCCGTTGCGTGTTTTATACGACCAAACGCCGTTTTTCTGGGTTGAGGCAAACAGCCTCATATTACTGTCAATATATATTGGCGTCTGGAGAATGTAATTTACTGGATACTTGCCTATTGTGGATTTAAACTGATCATTGTCCGGGTCTGACGTAATAGGGTTCTTTCCGGGTTCGCTAAAATTTCCTACAGGTCCGTTATTGTCCAACCGCAGTTCCATGTAGCCGTAGGTGTAGCCTGAATCTGTGGAATATTCCAGCGCATCCTGTCTGCCCGCAAGAAGCAGTCTTGGAGTATAATTTCTGTCCCGCCAAATGGCAAGAGCGCCTGTAGAGTAACGTCCATTATCAAATGAAACGTTCAGGGGAGAGACACCGCCTGTTGTTTTATTTACGGTATATAACACACCATCGCGTGTAATAGCCGCAATTGTCTTATTATTGTCTTCCAGATTGATTAAACCTGTAAACTCTAAGCTTGATTTGCTGTCTTTAGTAGGATCCATCGCCTCGTCTATTATAGAAATTACACCCTCTTTTGTACAAATGTAATAATCCGTTCCGTCATAGGCGGCTCCTTTAATCTCGCCGCTGCCAAGCAATCCGCCTACTCCCGCATCGCTGAAATAAAAAAAGGAATAAGATTCCGCACTATTCGAAACATTCGCTGCCGAAATAAATAATGTGTCGTTTGCGGAGTATATGTTTTGAATATTATTAAAGCTTCCGGTATTAACGTTCACCGGCGTCCAATTTCCTGTTTCATCCATTTTCTCAATTGTCTTTTTATTCGGATTAGTATCGCTGTAATGTAGAATGTAAAGATATTTTTCGGTAGATGCAATTTGAAGGAATCTCCCGTTAATTTTCTTAGCTGTATACCATTTTGGCTCCGAACTGCCCCGTGTCGTTCCTGTATACTGGTAAAGAACAATGCCGGAAGCGACATAAACCGCGCGTTTGAAAGCAACTATATTTGTCGGCGATCCTTTTATCAGGGGTTCTACCGGTTCAACTTCCGACGCAACCCTGAAAAATACTGGATCGTAGCAGGTTGTAAATAAAATAAAAACCGTCAGTAAAAGTAATTTGTATATAAAAAAATGTTTTTTCATCTGTTTCACCTATATTAAAAATGATAACGAGCCGAAAGCGAAAGCTCTAAGATATTTCCATAAACATCTTTTTCCGGGGTCCAATTCCCCTTTTCATCCTTTGTCCATTCAGGAAGGAAACACCAGTTGACGTTCAGCCCGAACGACCATTCGGAATTGAATCTGTAATAAACCGCGCCGCCGCCTTTCATGTAAAAACTAAAATTAGTTGAATCCAGGTACTTGTGCCATGATACTCCAAGGGTAATACTTAATGGAAATTCAAAACGCCATAAATATAACTGATATCCCCCTTTAACGCCAAGTGGTATTATATAGGCAGTGTTATCCGCCAAAGTGGGAAGAAATATTCCGCTGACTTCTCCGCCGACAAAGAAATTTGAACTTAAGAAAAAATTGTAGGATAGGGAACCGGTTCCTCCTACAGGCGGTGAAAAATTATGTTCAATTGTTTCTCCGTTATTCACAAAAGCTACCGGAAAGACAACGCCAAGTGAAATATTAAATGTTTTGTCCCCCAAGCTGTACATATCAATATTGTAAATATCCCAGTCGGGTTCAACATCTGGGTCTCTGTCTTCCTGGGCAAAAAGCATGACAGGTAAACATAAAAGCAGAAGAAAAAGAGATGCTTTTGTCCTGTTGTACATAAAAACTCCTTTTAACAATTAACAACAAATAGGGTTGTTTCGGGTTACTGTTATTCCTTCCCGCCTTTTTCCAACGCGAGATATTCAAGCAGAACGGGGTATTTGGTCAGCAATTCCCCGTAGCGTTCAAGCTCTTCAAAATGAAGCCTTGTCGTAATAAGGTTTTCCGCCCTTCTGCCGAAACCCGTGGAAATGTATTCGCGTTGTTTTGCCAAAAATTCCTCGTACAGAAGGCGTATTTCTTTGTAGAGTATAAAGTCCGGGAAACGTGCGGATTGAATCAACAGCGTATAATTCTGAATTTCCGGAAAAGCGCCTGAAATTTTCCTTTCAATATCAACGTCTGGAATGCCGGACAGCAGTTTTTCCAGTCTGGAAACGTCAATTTCCCCGGATGAAAGTTCGCTCATTATAATAACTTCGACATTTTGGGCTATTTCCTGTAAATATCCGTCTAATTCATCCTGATTCATGATATTCTGCTTTGAAACAACGGAAGTGAGTATGTCCGGGTTGATGCCGAAGGACATCACCGCCTTCAAATCCCATGAAAAATCCACTCCAAGACCGGCAAAAGCGGCGTAACTGTCCCCGGAAGGCAGGGAACTCTTGAAATTCACGTCAAATTTTTTAGTTTCGGGGTGAAAAACCGCGATTTTTACGTTTGTTGGGATCAATTTATACCAAATCCACCGGAATTCCCCCGAATGTACCGGCGACGGATCAACCCCATGAGTTTTCGAGATAATTACCCCGTAAGAACCGGGTGGGACTGAAAGTTGCGCCCAGCCGCAAAGAAAAACCGCGCCGCCAATAACAATCAGAACAAAAAAGGTGAAAAAAAACTTTTTCATACTTGTATTATAATATATATAAACTCGTTTTTTGGCAAGGCGAGTGGGAAATTGAAGTGAGGAATAGGGATATTGAAGCTTCATAAAAAGGGGAAAATGAGCGTAAACCCGGCGGTATGGATTCTCGCGTTCAGTTTCGCGGTTTCCGCCGTTACTCTGGGCGTCTACCTTGCCGAATCGGATTATTCCGACAAGACGCTTTTATTCCTTCTTGGCGTCCTGCGGTATTCGTCATTTTTGGTTTGCGTTTGTTCCATTTTTCTTTTGATAACCGGCATCGGCTCCCTTATCAAAAAGCCTTCGCCCTTGTCCGCGTTAAGAGTTGTTCTGTTTTTTTGTTCGACTCTGTACGGCGCTGGTATAATTGTCATTGCCGCGTTTATTATATCAATTACCGGAGGAATACAATGAAAAGACTGTATGCGCTAAGGGGCGCCGTTCAGTGTTTGAACAATACGCAGGATATTTGCGAACAGATCGCCCTGATGTACAACGAACTTCTTTCATTGAATAAACTTGATGAAAAAGATATTGTTTCCATTATTTTTTCCGTTACGGACGATCTTGACGCGATAAACCCGTGCACCGCCCTTCGTAAAAGCGGAATGGCGGGAGACCTCGCTCTTTTTTCCGCGCGCGAACCCGAAACACAAAATTCCCTTGAACGGACAGTGCGCGTTCTTGTTCACTGCTATCTTGAAGAGGGCGCTCAGGTTCGTCATGTGTACCGCAACGGCGCGGAGGTTCTGCGCCCGGACAGGGCGAACAGATAAGTTTAGCGTTTCAATATTGGGGTTGTTGATTCAAGCAGGAGGCTTTTCCAGATTTCGGGGGTTTCCTGTCCGATACGCCAGAAGCCGACGGATGTTACGCCCATTGATTTGTACATATCCATACGCGCGGAAAGAGAATACTCATCATCGTAGTAAACTTTGACCGAGACATTTACATCGTATTCAAAGACAGGGATATCGTTTTCCCTCTTAACGGAGGTAACATTGTTATCACTGAACACTTTTTCTGTAGTCGGGAAGATCAACGCGCGCGAAGGGTTGTGATCGCCCCATGCGCGTCCGTAGAGCGGGAGCCCCATGATGAGTTTTTCCTTGCCGATTACGCGCAGTGAATATTCGGCTACACGTTTGCACCATTGCATAGAAGCGACCGGTCCCGGCTTACTGCCGCTCCAATGTTCGTCGTACGCCATCACGAGGATTCTGTCTACATAAGGCTTTATTTTTTCATAGTCATATACGTCGCTGTTTAATTTCCGCGTGCGGGCGGCAAGGGCGACTGTGAACATTTTATCCTTCAGCCCGGCGCGCAATTCCTTGATAAATGAAAGATAAGCGTCTCCGTCTTTTTCGGGGACATTTTCAAAATCAATCTGCAGACCGTCATAATTTTTTGAAGCCGCCAGAAGGTCGGCTATCAGCGCCTTGCGTTCCTGACTGCCGGGAAGCAGGACAAAGTGAGTCAAAGAGCGACCGTCGCATTTAACGACCATGTGAACCCTTCCCGAAAACGCGAGATTCTGGCGTTTTGGCACGCTTACCAGTTTACCGTAACTGTCAATATCCGCTCCAAAGTAGCCTATGTCCGACAGGGGAAGCTGGTTTAGATTAGGCGTTTCCCTGCCCGCGATGACATACGCCCATATTTCGCCGAATGCCGATATTTGCGGCGGGGTATCGGGCGCAAAGACGGAAAAGAGAGGTTTATCTTCCATATCTGAATCCTCTTTTTTCGTGGATTTGTCCGGCGAGCTGAAACATCCGGTAATAATAATAAAAAGGGGAAGAATTAGTACAGCCGAAAAAAGAGATTTTATTTCATTATGTTTCATTATTTTAAGTCTAACACATAGCCGGTTTTAATTCCAATGAAAAATTAAAGATGCCTGACACCTTTACTGAGTACAATAAACTTAATAAAATACCAATATGGAAACATTTTTCAAGCGACCTTGGCTCGTTGTCGCCGTAATTACGATTATCACCCTGTTTTTCGCCGCTTTTCTGCCAAAAGTCGAGCTTGACAACAACAATCTACGCTTTGTGCCGGACGATGATCCCGCCCTCGATACTTCCCGCTGGATAGAAGAATCTTTCGGCAGTTCGCTATTTATACTTGTCGGCTTACAGCGCGAATACGGAACGGTGTTTGACCGCGCCTTTCTGAACAGCATACGCGACTATGTTGAAGAGGTAAAAAACGTCTCCATTGTAAAAGAAGTTGTCTCCCTTGTGAGCGCGGATTACATCACTTCGATTGACGGCGCGATAACAGTCGAGCCGCTCGTAAAAGGGGATTTTTCGGGCGCGCCGGATGAAATCGCCGAATTGAAACGCAGACTGCTTTCCTGGGATTTGTACGAGCGCGCTATGGTAAGCGACGATTTTACCGCGACCCAGATTTTGATTCCGCTGACAATTTCGCAGGAAGAAGCCGGTCTTCCCGAAATCAGCGAAAAATTTTTAGCGATTAGGGATTTGGCGCACGAAATGTTTGACGGCGTTTGTTCGGTCTATGTAACTGGAATGCCTGTAATCGTCGCTTCCATAAATGAGGAGATGACTTCCGATCTTAAACTGCTTGTTCCGCTGGTAGTCATTGTTGTGCTGACGGTGCTTTTTTTCTCGTTCAGAAGATTCTCCCGCGTCGTCCTTCCGCTTCTTACGGTGGTCATCGCCGTTATCTGGTCTGTAGGCGCGATGCCTCTTTTGGGATTCAAACTTTCGGTGATAAGCACCGTGCTTCCGGTAATACTCGTTGCGGTGGGAAGCGCCTACGGAATTCACGTCGTGACGCATTACATTACCGACCGCGGCAGCGCGGAATTAAACCGCGATGAACACCGCGATTTGGTTTTAAGAGTGTTACGCAAAATAATCAAGCCCGTCTTTCTTGCCGCTCTTACCACCTTCGTTGGATTTTTTTCGCTGTGTTTTACGGCAGTGCATCCAATCAGGGAGTTCGGCTTCTTTTCGTCCTTCGGAGTGATTGCGGCGTTTATTGTAGCGGTTACGTTAATTCCAAGCCTGCTTATTTTAAGAGGTCCTGAAAAGAAAAAATCCGGCAAAAAGGAAGATACCTACAGCACCGTTATTGCGGATTCATTTATGGTTGTCGTAAATAAAAAAAGAACCGTGATTTCTTTTGCCATAATCGTGGTTTTGCTTTCGGTTTACGGACTGACAAAAATAATCAGCGACAACGCGATGATTGAATATTTCAAACCGGAAACGGAAGTTTTTCAATCCGACCGGTTCATCAGGGAGAATTTCGGCGGTTCAAAAGTTATAAACGTAGTGCTTCACGGTGAAAGTTATGAAGTTATTCTGCACCCGGATACCCTTGCCGCCCTCGACGGACTTGGCGAATACCTTGAAAAAAATCCCGAAGTAGGCAAATTGATGGGATTTACCGACATGGTAAAAAGGATCAATCAGGTTCTTAACGCGGACGCGGACCCGGCGGGTTTGGAAAGGACTGAAGCGGTATCGGGCGCTTTTAATGATTCAGATTTTGGTTTCGGGTTTGGCTTTGGAAGCTGGGATTCTGACGAATCGCCTGTCCCATCAACCGTTTCCGCCGCGCCCGCGTTAGCTGACGTTTCTCCTGCGGAAGAAAAGTTCCTTACGCAGAAAGAATTTTTCGCGCTTCTGGAAATGGCGGCAAGCGCGTCCCGCCAGTTAAGCGCGAACGACCTTGTTAAAGAAATGAAACGTCAGGTGAATTATGAGGGAGCCGCCTATTATGAAATACCCGCCGACCCCGCCCGCTACGGCAAGGACACTCCCGAAGATTTGCAGAGGCTGGTATCGAATTACCTTGTACTGCTTTCCGGCGGTATTTCAAGTTATGCCAATGATCCGCTTGAGCCGACCGCGATAAAGACCACCGTGCAGTTAAGAACGCTGGGTATGGAAGACACGCAGAAAATAGTGGACGCGGTAGACCGCTATCTTGCCGCCCGCGTTCCCTCCGGCGTTGACGTAACCATCGGCGGCGCGACAATGGTGGAAGGCTCTCTTAACAGCCTTGTCGTAAGATCGCAGATTAGCTCGGTCTTTATCTCAATACTGTGCGTGTTTTTAATAATCGCGTTTTCCAACCGTTCATTAATTGCCGGTCTTATCGGTATCGCGCCGCTTTCAATTTCGATACTGGTTAATTTCGCGGTAATGGGATTTGCGGGAATAAAGCTGAATCTCGGCACTTCAATGGTAGCGAGCGTCAGCGTTGGAATCGGGATAGACTATTCGATACATTTCCTTGAAGCGTTCAAGCGCGAGTATCGCAAATACTCAGGCGGCGAAGGTTTCCTGTGGCACAGTTTTAACAGTTCCGGCAAGGCGATAATCATCAACGCCGTTTCCGTAGGCGCGGGTTTCGCGGTGCTTTTACTTTCGCGCTTCAATATGTTATGCGATCTTGGGCTTCTAATCGCGATTACCATGTTCACAAGCGCCCTTGTAAGCCTTACGGTTCTGCCTGTCCTGCTTGTTGTCTTAAAACCAAAGTTTATAACGGAAAGTGTTAATGGTTAAAACTATTCCAAGACCGCTCTAATTCGCCTAACACCTGCCGAGGAAGACTGTTCCTTCTGTATCTTGAATTTCCCCAACGTTCCCGTGCGCTCCACATGAGGACCGCCGCAGACTTCTTTGGAAAAAAAGTCCGTCTTTGAAGCCCCTGCGGTGTAAACCTTCACCTGCGCCTCATACTTTTCCCCAAAAAGGGCAATCGCCCCCTCTTTTTTCGCCTCTTCAAGACCCATTGTTTCCATAAAAACGGGCAAATCCCTCTTTATCTGCTCATTGACGATTTCCTCGACCTTTTTAATCTGCTCTTCGCTCATCGGCGCGTCGTGGGAAAAGTCAAAGCGCATCCGCTCCGCTGTGATGTTGCTTCCCTTCTGCGCGACATGCTCCCCAAGAACCATCCTCAGCGCCTGATGCATAAGATGCGTGGCGGTGTGGTACTTAACAGCCATTTCCCCCTGATCGCCCAAACCGCCCTTGAAAGCCTGTCCGCTTTGAGAGCGCGAAAGCTCTTGGTGCTTCTTGAAAGCCTCGTCAAATTCTTCACGGTTCACGGTCATTCCCTGTTCGCCGGCAAGTTCCTCGGTCAGCTCGATAGGGAAGCCGTAGGTGTCGTAAAGTTTGAAGGCAAGACGCCCCGACATGATTTTCTGCGGATTTTTTAATAAATTGGGAAGGAGCTTTTCAAATTCATGCTCGCCCTTTTGCAGGGTTTCCATAAATTTCGCCTGCTCCCTGTCAAGCTCGCTAATTATAAAATCGCGGTTTTGTTCAAGCTCCGGGTAAGGGCCTTTGGACTG
>JAISSH010000091.1 GCA_031273265.1 Treponema sp. | reverse complement strand
AAATTATACAAAACTCTTAGGCTATATTTCTACCGCCGTGAGTCTTGTACTCTTATAATAATATTATGCGCCTTAGTATTTGTCAAGTTTTTTTTGCGTTTTTTTTACAAAAATTTTTTGTGAGAGGGGAGATAATTATCCGCTCGCCGGATATAGAACTTTCCCTACCCTGTCGATGTGCGCTTTTAAGTCCGGGTTTGAAAGCTTGTCATAAATTGAAACATCGACAAAATAGGGCAAGTCCGAATCGTCAAAATCACCCCAGATGTGCAAAAGATCGGAACGCGTAAAGGTATCGTCTGTTTTAAGAGACAGGTCGATATCTGAGCCGTTGCGGTATTTTCCCTTTGCCCGGCTTCCGTAAAGAACTGCCTGTTTAATACCTGAGTATTTTTGAAAAATTGAATTAAGTGTGGTGAAAGTTCTGTCAGACAATCCGTATTGCATAGCTATTCCACTGTTTTTATTTTTTCCGCAAGTTTATTTAATTCAAAATAATAAATATCTTTTATCGCGGCATATAAATCTTCGGCAGTTTCTTCATCATATACATGAGAAGCGATGTTGCGATCCTTAACCATATCCATCCAAACTTCTCCATCCTCAATAAGTCCTTTATTAAAAGCATGGCGGATTGCGTTCTTGCTGCCGATTATCCCTGTTATTCCCTGCTCCTCAAGGTAGTCTTTCATCACATTCCAGGCGAGTTCAAAGGTAAACTCAAACCCTTGAATCATTCCCTGTTTTTCAAGATCGCTCAGGGCGCGTTCGTCCGCAAGTTCAACGGCGTTTTTCAGAGTTACAAGCGCCTTTTTATAATTTTGAAAACGCTGTTTCCAGCGGATATCTTCGTCCATAAATTTCCCTGCACTTCAAGTATACGGCTCCTTAATGCCATTGTCCACTGTCAATAAACCAGCTCCAGCATTTTTTCACCGTAGCGCGTTCCAAGTAATTGAATCCCAGCGGAGCCAAAATGAATATTGTCGGGCTGTCCCTGACCGGTTCTGCCGGTACAACCCTGTGAGCTGATTATCCACGCGTTGGGCAGAACAGCCTGTATCACGCTGTTACTTGACAATGCGCCGCCTGTGCCGCCGGAACCTCCGTTCCATGTCTGCCCAAGCAAAATTGGTATGGAATTGGGTTCAAGTTTCAAATCAGAAAGCATGTCGTCGTAGATTTCTTTTATCATATCGATCCAGTCATAATCGCTCAGTCCCGTTCCGCTTTCACCCTGATGAACAATAATGCCCTTTATTACGCCGCCCGCTCTCTGCGCAAGCTTTGCGTTTTGAATAACGGCATCGTACATATTCGCGTAACCCGCGCCCTTGTACCTGCTCATTCCCTGCATTTCTGTCTGGCTTGGTCTGTTGGGAAAAGTTCCTTTTCCTTTGTAATAATCTTCCGCCTTTGTTTTGTGAAACGCTGCAAGAGCCAAATCGCCGCTTGCGACTGCTATCACTCCTACGGTGATATGCTCAGGAACGCCCTTCACAAGAACACGCCCGAAGTAATCTGCGGGAGAGAGTCCGGTTTTAATTCCGAGGTAATTGAGCAAACTCCTGTCGGGAATGACAAGGGGCGGAACCGCCTTGTACCATTTGCCCTTCTCCCGGTATTCACCGGCGTATGTGCTAGTAACTACATTCAGCGTTCTGTAGCGTTCGCTCAAGTCCTCTTTGTCCTGCGGGCGAATTTCGGCGGGTCCCTGCATGTTTGACTGCCCGAACGCTATGTACACATGATAATTTTCAATAGGATCGACATTGATAAATTCGCTGTCGCTTGAATCCTTACTATTAACCGGCATATTCAAACATCCTCCCGCAAAAGAATATATAATGACAATCATCGAAATAAAACAAAAATACCTTTTCATAAACAATCATCTCCTATTTTACAGTGAACCGTCCTCGTTCAATTTTTCCCACGCGGCTTTTGCCGCTTCCTGTTCCGCGCTCTTTTTATTGTGCCCTGTTCCCGTTCCGTACGCGGTTTCGTTTATCCGCACTTCCATTAAAAAAGTGCGATCGTGCTCCGGTCCTGAGCGTTTGACCATGATGTATTCGGGATAACAGCGGTACTGCCGCTGGCAGTATTCCTGCAAAAGCGACTTGTAGTCTTTGTGATAATCCGCGCCGGTTACTTTGTTAATTTCCGGCAGAATACAGCGGCTTACAAAATCGAAAGCCGCCTTGTAGCCGCAGTCCAAATACAGCGCGCCTATGAGCGCTTCCATGGCGTCCGCCAGAATTGCCTTCTTGGTTCTGCCGCCTGAAAGTTCTTCGCCCTTGCCCAACAACAGCATTTCATCAATTTTTAAACCTTTGGCGATAACTGAAAGAATATCCTCGCTGACAACCACCGCCTTGATCTTCGCAAGGTCGCCTTCGCTTTTTTCGGAATAAATCTGATAAAGAAGCGTGGCGCAGACCGCGCCTAAAATCGAATCTCCCAAAAATTCAAGACGCTCGTTGTTGGTTTTGTTTCCCGTTTCGTTAGAAACCGAACGGTGCATAAACGAAAGATTTAAAAGCGAAAGATTTTTAAATTTAAAACCGGCGGCTTTTTGAAAAGCCGCCAGTTTCTTTTTTCTTTCCTGACTGAGAACGTCCGTCTTATTTTTGCTGGGATTTAATATACTCGTACGCGTCCTTTACAGTTTCAAACTCATTGGCTTTGTCATCGGGAATGTTGATCCCCATTTCTTCCTCAATTGCGTAAACCAATTCGTAGGTGTCAAGCGAGTCCGCGCCAAGGTCCTGACGGAATGACGCTTCCAAAGTGATTTTGCCCTCATCAACTTCAAGTTTTTCCGCGATGAGCTTTTTCATTTTTTCGAATAATTCGTCCATTTTTTCTCCCCTTAGACTTTAGAATTCGGAACAATTACCTGCTTTCCCCGGTAAAAGCCGCATTTGGGGCAAACCCGGTGCAAAAGAACCTTGTTGCCGCAGGTGCCGCAATTTATCATCGTGGGCGCGGTAAGTTTCATATTGATGGACTGCCGACGGCTCGTCCTTGCTTTTGACGTTTTACCTCTGGGTACTGCCATAATTCAACCTCTCTAACTTAATCGTGATATTAACAAAAACCTATGTCTTTGTCAACATAAACCTTTCACCAAATATCAATTGTATTTTTCTTTCAGGGCTTTGGCAACCAAAGATGGCACCATTCCGTGAAGATCGCCGTTAAAAGCAGCCAATTCCTTGATAGAAGACGACCGTATTACAAAATATTCGGGGTCGGTCGTCATAAAAATCGTCTCGATTTCGGGGTCAATCGCCTTATTCATCATCGAAAGTTCGAATTCATAGGAAAAATCCTCAAGCCCGCGCACGCCCCGGACAAGCAGTTTTATGTCCTTTTTCCGCAAAAAATCGACAATAAGACAGTCGCAAGTAACAACCGACACATTTTTCCGGTCTTTAACAAGCTCCCGTATCATGGAAGCCCTCTCTTCGGCGGAAAAAAGGTACTTTTTTTGCTTGTTTTCGGCTACCACAATCAACAGTTCGTCAAAAATAGCGGCGGCGCGTTGAATTATGTTAATATGCCCCGATGTGGGAGGGTCAAAAGACCCCGGAAAAGCGGCTTTCATCATCTTCCTAACCATAATAAAAAATTATACGAAAAACAAGCCCCCATGTGCATGGCGTTATTTTTGATATAAATGAGTATTTTCGCCGTCCGTAACAGATGATGGTAAATAGTCTTGACAATTCGAAGAAAATATTATACATTATGTATATGAGGGGTGGAAGATTACATTTTATAGTTATTCTTGCACTGATTGCGGTTGTTTCCTGCGGTTCCGGACCAAAAAACGGGGCAAAACAGGATGCGGCAGCCAAAAACGCGGCAGCCCAGCCTGAGGAAATTTTCGATCCGACCAGAGTCACCCGCGCACAGTACGATTCGACTAAGGAGGATGTCCAACATTTTATCGAACAGCTCAACGAAACAATCAGAAAGAAGGACTACAACGGATGGAAAAAAGCGTTATCGCCGGAATATCTTGCCGGGATTTCATCCTCGGAGAACCTTATGCTGATGTCTGAACAACCGGCGATGAAAACCAGAAAAATCATCTTAAAATCCGCCGAAGATTACTTTACTTACGTTGTAGTGCCGTCAAGGACAAACAGCCGGGTTGACGACATTGAATTTATCAACAGGGACAGGGTTAAGGCGTTTACGGTGAGCACGAATAAAGATGGCGAGGAGCTAAAACTTCGTTTATATGATCTTGAAAAAATTAACAATTCATGGAAAATAATCAATTAAGGAGTATTGGTATGTTTACAAAAAGAATATCTCTCTTTTTAGCGGCTGCGATTTTTGCAGTATCCGCTGCGGCGGCGCAGAATAACAGTCAAAAGGAAATGACGGTTGAGGAATCCTATTTAAAGGAATCCATAGAAATGATGATCATCAAAGAAACAGCGAGGGCGGATACAAGAGAGGCGAAATTAATCGCCCTTGAATATATTGCCGACGCCATCGGGCGGGGAAGCACAAACGACGATATACGCCAGACATTGGAATTTCTTACCAGAGAAGGAAGAATGACCGTCGCGAGGGAAAACGGCAGGATAACGAACAATTTCCCCGATGTCAGGCGGCAGGCGGCTAAGTATCTTGGACAGCTCGGAACCGAAGAAGCGAAGGGCGCTCTTCTCAATATCTGCCAGTTTGAAAATGAACCTATGGTTCTTCAGGAAGCGATAAAATCCCTGGGCGATATAGGGCTTAATGACAATAACGAAACGATCACTAGCATTGCCTGGGCTATCAGTAAATTTGACAACAGAAAGCCGGACAACCTTATGGCGCTTGCAACAATCGACGCTTTTGAAAAGCTCCTCAAAAAGAACGACTACGTGAATTCTCAGGAAGCGATTCAAACTCTTATCCGTATCTCAGAAAACCCGGTTTATGTAACTCCGGTCAGGGAACGGGCAAGGCAGCTTCTTGCCGAACTGCGCTCATCCGGCAGATAAACTACACTTTACGGAGCGATGTTACCTAATTTCCTGTTTGCTCTTAAACGGAAAAAGGTCTTCGCTCTTGTCGGCGAAAGCGGCACTGGTAAAAGTTTTCGATCAAAACTAGTCGCTGAAAAATACGGAATCGAATATATAATCGACGACGGTCTCTTAATCAGGGACAACCGCATACTAGCCGGACATTCCGCAAAAAAAGAGAACAATTTTCTAGCAGCCGTTAAAGTCGCTTTGTTTGACGATAAAACCCACAGAGACGAAGTGGCGCGCAGACTGCAAAACGAAAAATTCAAACGGATTATGCTGTTGGGCACTTCGGAAAGAATGGTGCATAAAATAGCGGCTCGCCTTCAGCTTCCCCCTCCCGCGAAAATTATAAAAATAGAGGACATCTCAACTCAGGACGAAATTGACAAGGCTATCAGGACAAGGAGAATCGAAGGCAAGCACGTGATTCCGGTTCCGTCCATCGAGGTTAAAAAAAGTTATCCTAACATTTTTTACGACGTAATAAAAATTTTCACGCGGCGGCTCGCTCCGGCGGGCATAGGAACAATTCCGACGCTGTATGAAAAATCGGTTGTAAGACCCGAATATTCAAAACGGGGAAAGGTGATCATATCGGAAGCGGCGTTAAGCCAGATGGTTATACACTGCGTCGATGAATACAACAAAAATATCAAAATTAAAAAGATTCTTGTTAAAGACGCCGAAATGGGATACAAGCTGGTTATCACCATAGACGTGCCGTACGGCATACAGCTTGGCGGAAATATTCACGATTTACAGCAGTACATCATCGACAATATCGAACGCTACACGGGAATTTTAATTGAAGAAATAAATATCATCATTGATAAGATCACGGAGTGAGGGGCGTATGTCCCGCCGGTTTGCGTTTACGGCGGCGTTTTCGTTTTGCCGGAGCAGCGGGTTTCGCGCCGCTTTCGAGCACGGGGTTCGGGTGCGGTCTTCTGGTTATGCCGTAGTTTGAAAGAAACTTCCGCAGGGCGTGTTCCATTTCAAATCTGGGCGGATTCATCGGCAGGACAAAAGACCGCGCCATCTGGAAAACTTCCTTGTAGTCTTCCAGTACCCCGCTTTCCCATGTTCTGGCGTTTTCAAGATAAACATAAAAAAGAGCGCCTATCGCCTGTCCGCGGTACTTTTCTACTCCGGTCAAAGCCGCCATTGAATCGAGGTATTTTTGCCTAAACCCCGCGTTCTTTCGCATAAGAGCGGCTGCCTGCGGCTGGAGATAATTGTACAGTCCCATTTTATCCAGCAAATCCACAATAGCAGCGGCTTTGCCCGAATTGATAATTTTAAAAATTTCTTCCGTCAGGCGGGAAGGCGAAATTGAAGTTAATAAATTGGACTGGCTTTTTATTTTCAATTTTAACTTTAACGGAAGCGAAAAACCTGTCGCCGCCGCGTATTTTACCGCCCGGATCATCCGTACGGGATCGTCCTTGAAAATTTCCGAAATAGAAATTATCGGCTTTACCATTTTACTTTTTATATCTTCCATGCCGCCTACATAATCAACGACAATCTGCTGTTCGGGATCGTAGTACAGGGCGTTCATTGTAAAGTCGCGGCGGAAGGCGTCTTCGTCAATTGTCCCGAAGGTGTTGCTGGTATTTCCGTCCTTCAGTGAACGGAATGTAGCGACTTCATAAATTTTCTGTCCGAAATAAACGTGCGCCAGACGAAAACGCCGCCCGATGATTCTTGAATTGCGGAATATTCTTTTTATTTTTGCCGGACTTGCGGCGCTGACAATATCAAAGTCTTTTGGTTTCTTTCCTAAAATTAAATCGCGCACCGCGCCGCCAACGATATACGAGTCATAGCCGGAACTTTTCAGTTTTCTGACAATGCCTATCGCTTCCCTGTCAACATCGGCAAATTTTATACCATGCTCGTCGTGAGTATAAATGATCGCTTTTTTTTCCGGTTTGCCGTCTTTTCCGGCGGAATATCTATATCTCATTCACAATGCTTGCCAATCCATGAAAGAAGATTATCAACCACTTCTTTACGATTAGTTTCGTTTAACGTTTCGTGCCTCGCACCGGGGTACAGCACAAATTCCAGATCGTTAATTCCCAGATTACGGTACGCTTTGACAAGGGCGGTAGGACTCGCGCCCATATTGCCAACAGGGTCAGCGCTTCCGCAAAACACATACACCGGCAGAGCGCGGTTTATCTTCGCCATTACTCCGCTCTGGTGAATATGATACAGTCCTTTCGCAAGATCACGGTAGAAGCCGGTGGAACAGAGAAACCCGCACAGGGGATCTTCCGCGTATTTTTCAACTTCCTTTTCATCGCGGGAAAGCCAGTCAAACGGAGTACGGTTGGGCTTAAAATGTTTGTTGTAAGAACCGTCCGCCAACGCCCTTGCAAGACGCGAACCTTTTCGCTGTCCGCAAAACGCGGCAAGTAATTTCATAACCGGCATTCCCGCTTTCACCATAAAATCGCCGGGACCCTTAGTCCCCGACAAAATACATCCGTTAATTATTAAATCGTCCGAATATTCTTCGATATAATTTTGCGTAACAAAAGAACCCCATGAGTGCCCAAGAAGAAAAAGCGGCGCGTTTGTGTTTTTTTTGATTTCGCTGTTCAGTGCGCGAATGTCGCGGGTTACGGCGGCAAAACCGTTGCCGTCCGCGCAGTGCCCCAAAAGCCCTCCCCTGTCCGCCGTGTTCACATTGAGGTCTGCGGTTTTGCCATGCCCCCGCTGATCCGCTGCCCAAACTTCAATTCCCGCCGCGGTAAGTTCTTCGGCAAGCCGGCGGTACCGGAGCGCGTATTCAGCCATGCCATGAACAATGTGCAGAATCGCCTTTATCGGCTGTCCTTGATCGGGCGACCAGCGGTACAGAAAAAGTTTAGTTCCGTCATGGCTTTCAAAATACGTTTCATTCTGAAACATGCGTCTATTTTACTGTTTCACCGTCCTTGTTGCAATGAGTTAAGTTGCTATAAAATTGTCGTGATTATGGCAGTTGGCGATGTTTACAAATTACGGCTGGAAAGTATCGCGCCGGGAGGAGACGCGCTCGGGCGCATTGACGGGAAACCGGTCTTTGTCGAAGGCGGCGCGCCGGATGAAACCGTTTTCTGCCGCGTTACCGAAGAACGAAAAACTTGGGTCAAGGCGGAACTGCTTGAAATTATCGAAGCGTCTCCGGCGCGGGTTGACAGTTTTTGCGCGTTTTATGGGAAATGCGGCGGCTGTAACCTTCAGCATATCAATTATTCCGCCCAGCTCACGGCAAAAACCGCCATTCTAAACGATCTTTTTTCCCGCATCGGCAAAATTAACCCGCCGGACATCGAGATTTTCCCATCACCGCCGAGGGAGTACCGTAACAGAATGCAGTTCCACTGTTTCAGGCAATCCGCGAAGGGAGACAGTCCCAAATTCGGGCTGAAGGGACGCGGAAGCGGGGAAATTATCGCCGTCTCAGACTGCCCAATCGCGGAGAAGGGAATTAGGGAACTTCTGCGCGAAGGCGGAAAGGCTTTAACTTTGCCGCCTGAAAAAGATCGCTTCACAGTTTTTTCCAAAGACGCGCTTTTTTTGAGCGAAGGAAACATTGAGCGCGGAAAGATCAAACTTCTTGACAGGGAAATATCGCTTGACGCAGGCGTGTTTTTTCAGAGCAATACCGCAATGCTGGAAACGCTTGTTTTGGAACTGAAAAAAATCGCCGAAGGCGCGCGCCGGGATTTGCCTATGGCGGATTTATACTGTGGTGTCGGGACATTCGCCGTGTTTCTGGGAGAAATGTTTCCAAAGACCGTCCTTGCCGAAGAAAACAAAAAAGCCGTCGCCCTTGCGCGGGAAAACCTGAGAGGCAGAGACGCTGAATTTTTCGCACTGCGCGACACGGACTGGACGCGCACTATATTGCGCCAAAAACCGTCTTTCGGTTTCGCGGCGGTTGATCCTCCCCGCGCGGGACTTACGCCAAAACTTGCAATGTCATTGGCGCAGTCGGGACCGCCCCTGTTGGCGTACGTCTCCTGCGACGCGGCGTCCCTCGCGCGCGATTCAAAAATACTGACCGACGGCGGCTATAAACTGAAAAAACTCTCGCTCTTCGATTTTTACCCGCAGACAGCGCACATTGAAAGTCTGGCAGTGTTTGAGAAATGAAGGATTGCTATTATGGACGCGGCGATTCAAGCAGAATTTACTACTTGATATTTTGCTTTAACTTGTATTAAATTAAAGTTATGAAACAAACAGTAACCATTGAAATTACTGATAATACGGTCTTACAATTATTGCGGAGTTTGGCATCAATGAGCCTGATAAAGTTCACGCCTGAAATACCCTTACAGGACGACCTTATTACCGCCCGCCTCAATGAAATCTATAGTGAGACAGATTCATCACTGGAGCCATGCTATGCTATGGCGCAGGCTGAAGTGCTTGAAAGTGAAGACTGGTAATGATTATAAAACAAGGTTTCTTGCTAAAATCCTGTTTTTACACTAGAATTCTTAATAATGAAGGTACTAATAATCCATTCAAAGGAAGAAAAGGATATAGTCAGCC
>JAISSH010000086.1 GCA_031273265.1 Treponema sp. | reverse complement strand
GAGTTTTTATGACAACCACCGTAATCCACAACGCAAAAGTCTACCTTGAGTGCGAGCGTTGCGCCGAAGGGCGCTTCGCCGAAGCCGTGCTGGTGCGCGATGACAAAATCGCCGAAGTCGGCACTAATAAAGAAATATTGTCGAGTGCGCCTAATGCCGAAAAAATTGACGCGCAGGGAGCGCTTTTACTGCCCGGCTTCAACGATTCGCATTTGCATCTGCATGATTTTGGGCGCAATCTTCATCGTATTGACGCTCACGGCGTTACTTCAATTGACGAACTTGTTGAGCGCGGACGTGCGCTTATCGACCGCATGAAACCGCCTAAGGGTTCGGTTGTCGTCGGCTCAGGCTGGAATCAGGATTTGTTTACTAGCGACAAGCGCCTTCCCAATCGTTATGATATGGATCGTATCTCTGCCGAACACGCGGTTATTGTCAGCCGTGTCTGCGGACATTCGCTGTGCTGTAATACTCTGGCAATGAAAATGGCAGGAATTACACCTAACAGCCGTTACGCTACAAGCGGTCAAATTGAACTGGACGAAAACGGTGAGCCTCTCGGCATATTTGGCGAAGGCATGGCGCTGTATAAGCTCAGGACAATCGTTCCGCCGTACAATCAGGAACAGATTGAGGAACAACTCCTCTATGCTATGCGCCATGCTCTTGCAAACGGTCTTACATCGGTGGGAAGCAGGGACGTTATCGAGGGCAATTACCAGAACATTGTTGACGCATATATCAAACTTTTTACCGAACATGATTTGCATTTGCGCGTTAATCTGCAATGCACGATTCAGAAAGACGAAGTTTTCAACGAATTTGTCAAGCGCGGCTGGATCACAAAGTCATCAATGGGACATCCCTATTTAACAATGGGCGCGTCAAAACTCTTTGCCGACGGCTCTCTTGGTTCGCGCACCGCGTTTATGCGCGAGCCGTACCATGACGATCCTTCTACGCGCGGTTTTCAAACACATTCGCAGGAAGAAATGGACGCGCTGGTACGCAAAAACCACGAAAACGGCTTTCAGGTAATCGTACACGCAATCGGAGACGCGGCTATTGACGAGGTGCTTACCGCTTTTGAAAAAGCAATCGGCAACTCAGCAAACGGCGGTCACAATAACGATTTGCGTCACGGGATAGTACATTGCCAGATTACCGATTTACCGCTCTTACAGCGCATGGCGCATAACGACATTCTCGCTTTTATGCAGCCGATTTTTCTAACCAACGATCTCTACATGATTGAAAACCGCGTAGGTAAAGAGCTTGCCTCTACTTCTTACGCCCATGCCACGATGAAAAAACTCGGCATTAAAACGTCTTACGGAACAGACAGTCCGGTGGAGTCGATGAGCCCGATAGAGTGTATCGACTGCGCGGTAAACCGCCATGATGTCGCGAACGGCTATCCGCCGGAAGGCTTTTATCCCGGCGAATGTGTTGATGTGTACACCGCCGTTGACGCTTACACCGCAGGCAGCGCATACGCCGAATTTGCCGAAGACCGCAAAGGCAGAATCAAGCCCGGCTTCCTCGCCGACATGACGCTTTTAGATCGCGACATTTTTTCTATTCCGCGAAAAGAAATTCGCACAGCGAAGATTCTTTGGACTATGGTCGGCGGGAAAATGGCGTATCGGGCTGATTGAGTTTGATAAGATACTCCCACGCCATTAATACCCGGTTCGCACCCAGTTTTCGCCACTTCCGCTAAATGATGTTTCGCTGGTTACGGTATATAAAAATGTATACCCTTCCATTTGAATCGTCATTCTGTTTCCGTCTATGCTATAGTTACCTGTTCCAGTTCGTCCTTGCCGGTTGGTGTAGGTAAATATACCGCTTCTGGCTATTGAAGTTAATCTTATTCTTGCTTGAGTACCGGCAAGAGCGTAAGTGCCGCTTTGTAAAGGTGATCTAAAGGCTTCGGCAATTTCTCTGCCTATGTTGCGATCCGGCGTACTCGAACTGGACGAAGATGAAGGCGGTGGTGTGTAATCGTCATTATATGTTGATCTTGGTTGTTGAGACGAAGAAGGCGGCGCACTGGCAACTTGACTGGATTGCAGGTAATTGTAAATGTCCGTCTCTCCTCGCTCTCTGGCAATGACGGCGGCTGTTTTGCTTGCCAAAACAGTTTTACTGCTGGTATCGGTATAATTAATTTTTGCGCCAGCTTCCACCAGTGTTCTGACAATGGCATACTCCCCAAAATAAGTAGCGAACTGCAAAGCACTCAAATCGCCGATATATTTATCCTGTGGTATTTTATCTAGACGACCACCAAGATATTCATATTGATCGACTTTACAGCCTGCATCTACTAGCAGTTTTACCAGAGTGGCATTACCCTGACCAATAGCCATAAATAAAATATCTCTTGGCGGGGCATACATATCCACCTCCGAGTTTGGATCTGCGCCTGATTCCAGTAAAAACCTGATAATAGCCATATTGGGCTGGCTATTTCCCCTTATTGACCAATATAAAACATTGGAAAAAAGAGCATTTCCAAAGTAGTAAGTCAAGCTACCACCTGCGTTTCCTGTAATGAGTCCCTTATGTTTATCCTGATTTAGATCAACTCCATTAGCTACAAGCAGTTGTATAGCTTTAAAGATACTGTTCCTATTTCTATTCAATGGCAAAGCTGTTTCCATAAGATCGTATGGATTTTTTCCTAAGGTTATCCACGCCAAAGAATGACCAACTGAACTGAGACAGGTTTGCAAATCCATTTGATGTCCATGCTCTCTGAGAAGCGTCTCGATTCCCGACATATCATTGGCAGCAAATTTTTTTGCAAATTCATCGTTATAATCTTCCGCAAAAACCGTCTGTGCCTGTACAAAAAACAGAAACACCACCATTATCCCAAAAATCATTTTCCTTTTCATGTTAAAACTCCTATGTTATGGATAATAAATGGTATTAGACAAAATCCTTCTTATGCCTAATACCATTGCGATTCCTATGTCAATTAACCAAATTTTGCAGATTATAGCTGAATTGCTGAGCGGCATCGACAAACCGGTTAATACCAACTTCCCACCGCCTCTCTTGAGTGTCAGAAAACTTCCCACCGTCTCTTAAAAAACGTACGTATTCGTCTCTTAACTGCTCTAAATTTCGTTGGTTGGTCCGCATCCGATTCTCAAGGCTGCTTTTTTCAAAAGCTTTTGCGTTTTTGGTTTCCTGTGCCAAGTTCTCCATAACTCTTGCAATGCCTTCCAGTCTCGAAATGAGTTGATCTGCTTCTTTTGATTGTGCGGAAATTCCAGCAACAAAGAATACAAAAAGTATCACCGCAATACCCAAAATCTTCTTTTTCATAAAATTCTCCTTTGCAAGTTTACCCTCGTTGCAGAGTGTTTAATTGACCGCCTCAAAGCGGTTTGTGTACGGTATTGGTTATACTTTTGGGGCTGTAATTTCCCAAAAACAGACCAAAAAACAAAACACGATTATAGAAAAACAATCATGTTTCCCTATAGTACTGTATTATATCGACCTGTGGGGTTTTGTCAAGTATAAGCACCTATGGTTCAATAAAATATTGATATATAGGGGTATATAAAATTCGTGATTACCGGGCAGGATTTAAGGATAATTCTTGGTAAGGGGATACGGTTTTACCGTCAACAACGGCAGTTATCGCAAGCCGCCCTCGCGGAAAAAGCGGATATTTCAATAACTTTTCTAAGTAAAATTGAACGGGGGATAAAGTACCCCACTTCGGACACTGTCTCCGCCATAGCCAATGGGCTGGAAGTTGAGGTGTTTGAGTTGTTCCGTCATGATCATTCACCCGAAAAAAACAGAAAACTATTTGAACGATTCAAAAAAGACATCACCAAAAACGTAATGGAAACACTTGGGGCTGTATATAAAGCGTACGAAAAATGAAATTGGCAGGGGGTAACAGACGCTCAAATTCCTGAACTTGTGGGAATTGCTGTTCCAAAAAACCCTAAAAAGCGGTATAATAGAGGCATGGACTTTGTTATTCTGAAAGGGTTACCATGAGGTTTACTTGGGATGAAAAAAAGAATCGCATCAACATACAGAAACATAAGGTCAGTTTCATCCAGGCGGTTTATGTTTTTTCCGACCCTCTGCGAAAAGAATACTACGATGAAAAACACAGCAGCCATGATGAGGATCGGTTGATTGCTATTGGTCTGGCTGAAAATCGCTTGTTATTCGTGATTTTTACCGAGCCGGAACCGGAAGTAATAAATATTATTTCCGCCCGGAAAGCAAACAGGCATGAGAGGAGATATTATGGGAATGGTTAGTTATACTTTTGAAACCCTGCCTCCGGTCAGTAAAGAGGATTGGGAACGGATAGACGCCGTTAAGGATGAGAATATTGATTATTCCGACATTCCTGAAATGAAAGACCTTTCCGGTCTCCGTCCCCGGCAGGTTCGGGAGTTGAAGAAACCGGAAAAAGTGCCTGTTTCCTGCAATCTGGATGCCGATATTGTGGAGTGGCTCAAACAGGATGGGGACGGCTATCAGACCCGTTTAAATTCTATCCTGCGCCAAGCAATGGCTCATGCACAATGAAAGTGCATATTTTATTTAAAAAAAGAAATTATAAAAATGGCAGGGGGTAACAGCCGCTCAAATTCCCGAAAATGGGGGTATTGCAGTTCCAAAAAACCCTAAAAAGCGGTATAATAGAAACAGAGGTTTATTATGGTTGCGGTTAAAGGAATATATCAAGGCGGAGATACGGTTAAATTGGACTCTCTTTCCGTACAGTTTGCCGAGCCATACGAAGTAGTAGTGGCTTTTTTGAATCCTGTACAAAACATTGAGAAAATAGAGGCAATCAATAAAAAAAGGCAAGAGGCATTTGAGCGTTTTATGCAGTACGGCGGAACTTTATCTGCTGATTTTGATTATAAAATAGAACCTGCAAATGCGGAAGAAATAGCAATGATTGACGAAAGAATGAAAGACTACGAAAATGACCCATCAAGTTTTGCCCCATTAAGGCATTAGTCTTATTACCCCTACGCAACCGCAGAGACGCCCTCGCCAAGAAGTGCGCGGAATTCCTTCTAATCCAAAGTTTCCTCCTCAAGCAGGGCGCCGACATTTACTAAATTAAATAATACAGATATAATTTTTGCAAATGGGTAAGCATCTAAAAATGAGAATGAGCAGAATAACGATAATTATCATCTGTCTTTTTATTTATGTATTATGCGGGGTAAGCGCGTGGGCGCAGGAAGCTGACGAGCGCCCTCTGCGCGCGGTGCCGCCCGATTCACCGCTTCCTGTTCATTATTCCGCGCCTGCCGCCCGCTCCGTTTACACATTGCTCACTGCCGACGCTGTCGAACAGCCGCTGACTCAGCATTACATAACCCAGTATTCCAGTCCCGGCGGCATTGCCTATCTTAACGCGGTTCTGGAAAGGGGAAGCGTCTACCTTCCGTTCATCAGGGACGAGCTGAAAAAACGGAACTTGCCGCCTGAACTGATCTTTCTGCCTGTCATTGAGTCCGGTTTTCAGATAACGGCAAAAAGCAAATCGGGCGCGGTGGGGCTTTGGCAGTTTATGTTGAACAGCATCTCTCCTTTTGACATAAAAGTAAATGATTATGTTGACGAACGGAGGGATTTTCAAAAGTCAACAAGAGGCGCTTTGCAAAAACTTGAGGACAATTACAAGACGCTGGGCAGTTGGGAACTTGCGCTGGCGGCTTACAACGCGGGACTCGGCGCGGTGAACAGAACCATTCAAAGGACAAAAACGCGCAATTATTGGGAACTCTGCAAAAAGAACGAATTGAAGCGCGAGACTGTTCATTATGTGCCGAAATTTCTGGCGGTAGCCTATATCCTGTCCCAACCGCGCCGCTTCGGTATTGATAATTGGCAGAGGTCGCAGGAATGGACGGCTATTCCGCTGAAACGCCAAATTTCTCTGGACATACTCGCTAAAGAAACTGACGTTGACATAGAGCTATTGCGCCGCCTGAACGCGGAACTGATCAACGGCATAAG
This sequence comes from Treponema sp., assembly GCA_031273265.1. GTDB lineage: Bacteria > Spirochaetota > Spirochaetia > Treponematales > Breznakiellaceae > WQXQ01. The sequence continues at coordinate 15,447 of JAISSH010000086.1, read as the reverse complement.
CCCGGCGGACAAAAATTACCGGCTGAAAATTCCTTCGGCGCAACTTCAAAGTATAAACAACGTTCTGGAACAGGATGACACTCAGCTTGTCCGCTATTTTTACCATGTGGTGAGGCACGGCGACACCCTATGGTCAATGTCCAGACATTACGGCGCGTCCCTCGACATGATTGAACAGCACAATCCCGGCGTTTCAAACCGGTACTTAAAAATCGGGGAAACAGTCGTAATTCCCGCGTTTAAGGACATAAAGCCTCCGTCCAGACCGGCTGTAACGCACCGTCTTGAAGGACAGCACATTGTAAAAAAGGGGGAAACCCTCTGGTCGCTGGGTATCGGGTACGGCATCGACCCACAGGTTCTGGCTGAGGAAAACGGCATGGAATTAAATCAAATTCTGCGCGAAGGAAAAGTCCTGAAAGTACCGATAATAGAATGAAGGGAAAAGGCGGTTTGCGCCTCTTTGGAGTGTTTTAATGTACAGATTGACGGTATTTTTACTGGTATTTTTCACCGTATCGGGCGTTTTCGCGGACGCGAAAATCGGGATTAACGGCGCGGTAGAATGGGACACCATGCGGATAAAGGCGGTAATTTCGCTGGATTTGGCTTCGGCGGGCATCAAGATTCCGTCGGGAAGAATTCAGGGGGAATCGCTTTTACTATCAAACTACCTGAGCCTGATACTTCCCAGTATTCTTGAATTACAGGTGGATTCTTCTTCTACAATCAGCGACCTAATTAACAGGGGCGAATTTAACCTGTCGGAAGTCGAAGCCATCGCGCTCAAAGCGCAGTCAATTCCTCCCGCGCTCTCGCCGGAGCTAAAAAATATGTCCGTATCCTACAACATGAATATTTCAGGGATCAGTTCCGCTTTTATACGCCACAGACGTCCTTCCCCGATCATGCGTACGTTGAATCCGGTTTCCGCGGCGCGGTACACCGGCATCGTCATTATCGCTTCCGACGAGCTTCCAATTCACGGCATGAAAAGCAAAGCTATGCCCGTTCCGTGCCTTTTCCCAAAAATCTGGGACAGCGAAATGAATCTTATCTATGAACGAAATATGCTTGAAGCGGAAAGCGCGTCAATGGTGAGTTATGCGCCATTAAACAGCATCTTTCAGAAAAATCCGTCCGGCTTGTCGGCGGAATTGATCGCCGCGGTAGGAGAGAGACCCTTGCGTATCTTTGCAAACGGCGTGTTCGGATCGACGCCCACAGACCTCGTCATAGACCGAAACGACGCGATGTTGATCATTTCTTCGGAAGAAAACCGCCGCCTGTTAACGGAAGGCAGGGTCGTGATTTTACTGAACGACTCGGTATTAAGGAGCGAATTCAGCGGGGAGTGAAAGGTTCTTTCTTTTCCGCGTTTATTTTCTTAGCGAAAATTTTCCCCATAACCGCCATAATCGTCTGCTGAAATACAATGCTCAATAATGTGGGAAGAACGGCTGCTTCGGGGAAAAATGTAACCGCTATTGTCATAACCGCGCTGTTGTTTCTTAGCCCGCCCGATACAATCATTGTAATGTCTTTTGGAGAGCGGCATTTTCCGACAACGGAAACAAGTTTAACAAGCAAAAAACCTGAAACGGTAAGAATGACGACGAAAAAAGCCGTCTTCCAGACAAGCGGATCGTTAAATCGTATCCAAGACGCGACGGCAGAAGCGTTAGCTGCAATAACAAGTATCAGGCATATTTTAGAGACGGGATCAAGCCACGGACAGATAACAGCCGGTATTTTTCCTCTGCTGGTTTCATTCACGGCAACCCCTATAATTGTCGGGATAACGACCATCAACAACAGGGAGAGAGCAATCCCGCTCATGTCCATCGTTATTTTCGCGCCCATCAATACCGATACGGTTCCGGGAACGACAAGCGGAGCGAGCAGAGTGTCAATTAGAATAAGGGTCAGGCAGAGAGCCATGTCCCCCTTCAGGATCGACGCCCAAATAAAACCGGAAACCGCCGTAGGACCGGAAAACAAAAGAGCAAAACCAGTAACAACATCCGTCTGTTCAAAGAAAAGAGAAGATACGAGCATGGCGGCAAGCGGCATTAACACATGGGCGGCTGCGAAGAAAAGCAGAATGGGCGCGGGACTGCGTACAGCCGCTCCCAGTTCAGCCGCCTTTAGTTTTAACGCGCCTGAAAACGTCATCAGTCCGAAGAGCAGTGGAACAAAAGGGCGCAGATGTATAAACACGCCGGGCAGAAAAAGACCCAGCGCGATACCCAGCGGGGTTGTAACCGGTATCATGCGCTCAAGAAAACTGTTTATGTTACGCAAAACATTTTCTGTTTTTTGATAAAGCCGCATTGTGTTCGCGGATATCCGCTAGTTCTCCAATATTGTAATTTCGACCCTTCTGTTTTTGCGCTTGCCCGCTTCCGTTCTGTTATCCGCAATTGGTTTCTCCGCGCCGTACCCGCGAATCACCATGCGATCCGCGCTTCGCACATCTTTAGATAATAGATAATCCGCTACCGCTCTGGCTCTGTCTTCGGAAAGTTTCTGCCTGCCTTCGCGGGTTCCGGCAAGAGCCGTGTGTCCGTTGACGATTATATCCCTTTCTGGATAACGCTTCAGGATTTCGGCAATTTTATCAAGTTTCTCGCGCTCTCCGGGAAGCATAACGGCGGAATCCGCGTAAAAAACAACATCTTCAAGACTGATGGAAACGCCCTCGTCAACTTTTTTGACATTTACATCCGTAATTTTTAAACGGTCGATATCTTCGTTAATTTCGGAAACAATTTTATCCTTGTCCATATTTTCGGATTCAATAACTTCCGCATACGCGCTTCCGCTGAATTGTATCGTTCTGCCATCGGACATTTCAAATGTAAGGCTGTATGTTTCTTCATAAGCGGCTGCCTGTCCGTTTTTACTGTCCCAATACACAACCTGATCCGACGATCCCGTTATGCGCTTTGGCCATGTACGCCCGCGCACCGCCTGAGGCTGCGCCACTATAAAATAATTTACAGAAAAAGCAGGATATGATTTTCCCTTATACTGCCGTTCCCCAAGAAAAGAATAATTTGCGGTGAAAGGGATACGGTACGGCTGTTCAATGCCGAAGGAATCGCGAAAATCATGTATCTCATAACCATCGGCGTTCCATTTTTCTCCGGGAGCAAGTTCCTTTCCGGGAAATAACGGCACGTTACGCACAACAGGCATATAATACTTCGGGTCGATTGTCATAAGACCCAGCTTGTCGCGCTCAAAAACAGATTCATATTCCCTAGTCCACTGGAAACCAGTCGCCGCGGACTGCGTACCCCGCCGTGACGGAACATAAGAAGCGCGCTCCGATGTCTGAAAAACAGTGTTGTGCCGTCCCTTCCCGTCTCTCGCGTCCGTCACTTCCACAGCGATACGGTTGAGTATCTCGGCGCGGTGGCTCAGGACGCTGTTAATAAAAACTTCCTGATTTACAACGGAAAGAATACGGTAACGATCGCCCTTATTGTATTTATACTCGAAAACTTCGCACTGCGCCCGCTGCGGAATCAGAGAGAGGCAAAGCGTAAAAACCAGCGCAAAAACGCCCATTGCTTTTCTTTTAATCATAGTTATATTTTAACATTTTAATGAGATAAAATAAAGGGCTGTAAAGCCTACCTGCCTTATTATATTTTTATAATAAATTCCCAGTTATATCCCAAGCAGTTTTTGCGCGTTTGCGCCGAGTATCTGGTTTTTTTCTTCGGCGGTAAGACCGCTTCCCTCAAAGGCGGACATATAGCGCGAATACGGCAGGAGCGGGAAATCGCTACCAAAGAGGAGCTTCCCGCACAGACCAAGCGCTTTTGCGGCGGCGAAAATTCGCGAATCGTAGAGGAACGGAAAGGCGGCGGTGTCGTAGTACACATTGCGGAATTTTTCCCTGATTTCGCCCATTGTTTCATAAAACATAAGACCGCCGCCGAAATGAGCGAGAATTATATTGACAGACTGATTATTAGCGACGAATTTTTCAATTTGCCTCAGGCTTACGTCTGTTTTTCCCGGATAGGAATGACCGACAGGCTCATTAACGTGGAGTAACAGCGGAATTCCCAGCTCTTTGCAAGCGCCGCAAATCACGGCGGTTTGTTTTTCGTCATCAAGATCAATCCCCTGCCCCGCCGGAAACAGCTCCCCAACTCCTTTGAGTCCGGCGCTTCGACAGCGTTCGATTTCCTTCACCGCCTCATCGCCGCGCGGCGGAACAACCATAAACCCGATCAATTTTTCAGGATACTGCCAGACCTTTTCAATTACATAATCATTCACATAACGGCACAGTCCCATGTCGCGGAAGGCAAAACCAAAAACGACAGCCCTCTCGAATGTTCCGTCGCTTTCAAGCGCGGCGGCGGCGTCTTCCGCCGTTGCAAATTTGTTGTTTTTGCTCTGCGAAAGAAGCGAGAAGTACGGTTCTTTTTCGGCGTATTTCCGCCAGTTTGCGATAATGTCGGGAGGCGTTACGTGAACATGTATATCAATATTTTTCATCTTCTTCATTCTGAGGACCGACAAAAATACCTATTTTGTTCAACCCGGTCATAAGAGGAACGCCTATCAGCATTGCGCCTAATGAAAAAACAGCGCGTTCAATGGGAGCGGTTATTGTCAGGGCAACCCATATCTCTTTTGGCAGTTTGTACAAAACAAGCGTAAAAAAATTCCCGACCGTAGCGCCGCCGACAATTCCGCCGAAGGCGCACAGCCAAATTGCCAGGAATTTCAATGGTTTGTTAGAGCCTAAAAACATCTGTCTCGCGAAAAAAATTCCTGTGATCATAATTACAAAACCAAGTCCGTAAAGAACAAGAGGAAGGCTTATAACGCTGCGCCCTATTTCCTGAGAAAACCAGAGTATCGTCCCGATTAAATAAATGATGATTCCGCCGTTGATGATAAAACCGCCGCTTGAGTTAACCGCGACAGGCGGCCATTTTCCCCATGCGATAGAACCCGCCGTAAAAGCGGTAGTTGTCCCGACGATAAAAGTTCCAAGCCCCAACCACGCGGTGTGAGGAGCAATCAGACTGCCTATAAAACCGCCGACGGCGGAACAAAGCGCGCCGGCTATCGGACCGAAAAAAATCCCCGACAGCGAAGAAAGCGCGGAACTTAGCGAAAACGAACTGCCTGTTCCCCAGATTGGAACGGTAGGCAAAATATGCCCTGCCGCGACAATCGCCGCCCATACAGCGGCAACGGCAGGGTGAATGTTGCCAAAAAATTTATTTTTCGTCATACACTGTCCTTTCGTTTCCTGTCCATTATTATCCCACACTTTTCCATTTTTATCAATCTTTTAGCATATTCGCACACCAGCCGCATATTATGGGTAACAAAAATAATTGTATAACCTTTGGAATGAAGTTCCCTCGCGATATTCATAATTTTCAAACTGCCCCGGTAATCCTGACCAACGTCAACTTCATCAAAAATTATGATTTTGCATCCCATTGCAAGAACACAGGCAAGAACCGTCAACGTGCGCTCCGCCCTGCTCAGAGCATGGGGGAAAGCGTCCATGTCCTTTAGACCCACAGTACAGACGGCTTCTTCCACGCGCCTGCGAATTTCGGTTTTTGAAAGACCGAAATTTTTCAGGGCAAAAGCGACTTCGTTGTAAACAGAATCGGTAAAAAGCTGGGTATCCGGGTTTTGCATAACAAAACCGGCTTCTTTTGAAATATCGGAGACTGAAAGTTCCCTTGTATTTCTCCCGCGTATAAAAATATCCCCTGAGCGCGGGCGCAGAAGCCCAGTAATGTTCTTTAACAGGGTTGTTTTTCCACAGCCGTTACGCCCAATAATGGCGGCAAAATCGTTATCCGCAATTGACAAGTTGATATTTTCAAAAGACGGACTGTCTTTCACGTAACTGAAAGAGAAATTTGTTAAACTTACAGCCTGAGTTTTCGCGTCACGCCCGGTTAATATATTGCTCTCTTCTGTAAAAAGGGCGGAAATTTCCGCGTCGTCATCGCCCTGCCGCCTGTAAAAACCGGAAAAAACAGCGGGCTGTATGCCGTTTTCGTCAAGCAGATCGCTTTCGGCGAAAATTTTTTCCGCCGTATCACAGGCGGCAATACGCCCATTTTTTAAAACGCAGACCCTGTCCGCGAATTCAGCCATCATCGCGCTTTCATGCGCCGCCATAACGACCGTTATCTGATACTTTTCTCTGATGTTTTTTAAAACAGACATCACTTCCGCCGCGCCATCGGGGTCAAGGCGGCACAGCGGTTCGTCCAGTACGAGTATTTTCCCGTTCAAGGCAAGCGCGGCGGCGATAGCCAGACGCTGTTTCTCGCCGCCGGAAAGCGTTGCGGTAGACCTGTCCTCAAAACCGGAAAGCCCAACGGCGGACAACGCCATGCGTACCCTCTGTTCAATTTCCGGCGGCGGCAGAAGGAGGTTCTCAGGACCGAATGCAACTTCGCTTCGCGCCGTCGATGTAAACATCTGCGCGTCCGGATCGTCCAGCACCATTCCAACCTTGCCCGCGAGATAAGGGACGGATTTCTCTATCGTAGATTCGCCGTCTATGACAACCGTTCCCAAAAGCCGCCCGCCTGACGAGTGGGGAATTATCCCGTTAAACAGCCTGCAAAAAGTTGTTTTCCCCGCGCCGTTTTCTCCCATTACCGCAAGGAACTCCCCTTCGGCTATCGAAAAATTTATGTCTTCCAGCGCCCATGATTTTTCCCTGGGATATGAGTAATAAACATTTTTAAAAACGACAATATCCCGCGCCATCGTTCATCCGAATTAAAACCAAAAGTTCACTAATAATATAACGACGGCAAAAATAACGCAAATGACTGCGGAAATAAAATCCCCCGCTTTCATTACAGGTTTATCCGTCCATGTTCTTGTCTTGTAGACGCCGAAAGCCCGCGAATCCATAGCGACGGAAGCCGCCTGCGCCTTTCTCATTGCGCCTAACATCAGCGGGACAACCAGAGTCGGGTAGGCTTTTAATTTGGCTGGAAAAGACTTCCCTTCAAAGGAGCGCATACCGCGCAGTTTTTGGGCGTCCATAATAACGCGCGCGTTTTCCTCAAAAAGCGGGATTAGGTTGAAAGCGGTGGTAATTATAACGGCGATACGGTAGTTAAAGCCAAGCGCGCAAAGACCGGCGGCGATTCTTTCATGTCCGGTAGTCGCGGTAAGAATGGGCAGGAGAAGCATAAGCGCGACAAGACGGAAGATAACCACAAGCCCCGCCGCAAGTCCGTCCCATTTTAATGACCCCATACCCCCCAAAAGCGGGAATTTGGACGGGAAAAGAGGCTTAATTATATAGTTTTCACCGGGACCGAAAAGCATCTGTGTAAGAATAATAAAGACCGCTAACATTGAGAGTATAAATAAAGACCTTTTACCCCGAAAGGGGATTTTCTGTACTATCAAAAAAGCCAAAAACGACAAAAGTAAACACACAGAAGCAGAAAGTTTGTCAACATAAAAGACAAGCGCCGTCAGGAACAGGACAAGCAGTATCTTTATCCGGGGATCAAGTTTATATATTACGGACATCGGAAACCTAAATTAAAAAAATTTTATAACAAAACTATATACAAAATAATAATAATATGCTATACTTATAAATAGATTATTACTATCCCAAATAAAGGAGTATTAGAATGACTGATGCTAAAACACGTTTGGCTAACAGGGAGCGGCAGAGAAAGTACCGTGAAGCTCACAGGGAAGAAATCAACGAACAGCGAAAGGAACGGTACAATAAGCGCATATCGAAGGGCAAATGTCCCAGATGCGGAGGCAAGGTTAAAAAAGGTTATACCCTATGCACTGATTGTTGCGAGTATCAGGCAAGCTTAAATCGGAAATACGCAAAACAGCGAAAGAAAACAACAAAAAGCTCGGTTAAAGCTGGAAAAAAGCCGGCTGCGAAAAAAGCGGCTAAAAAGAAATCGGCGAAGAAAGCAAAGAAATGACGGAAATTTACCGAAACTGTTCACGGCAAGTCGCTAAACAGTGAGCAGTTCCGGTAATTTATAAACATCCTCAACTCCATCAACCAAAATTCCCCCCATACCTAATTCAAGCGGGAGGGCAATGTCGATATCAAAACGGTCTCCTATTGAAATACACTGCCGCGTTAGAACGCCGCAGAGTTCCGCGGCTTTATAATAGTGGGCTTTATCCGGCTTTGAGAGACCTATTGTATCGAGTCCGACAATTTTCTGTAAAATGTCATGAACGCCGAGAACCGAAAAGGTACGGACAGCGACGGAAACCGGGTTGTTGGTAACAACGGCAAGTGAAAAGCGGTCTTTAAGTTTTTCCAAAGCGGAGCGAAGTTTTTTATCTTCGCACAGATATTTTTCAGGACGGTAAAGTTCTTCCCGCCAGCGGATAATTTCTTCTATCGAAATTCCGTATGCCAATAAAATATTCCCCAAACTTATACTTTTTCCGCTGTGGCTGTCCGCCCAATTTTTTCGGAATTCGGCAATTTCCGCGTTCATCTGTTCAAACGATTTTCCCTGTAACCGCGCAAGCCGTTCTATGGGCAGATCGATCTGCGTCCGCGCGTATTCATCGTGGGTGTAAAGTGTGCAATCCATGTCGAAAAGCAGAGCGGAGTCTGTAAGGCAGTCAGGGAGAGAGAATACCTTCATTCGTTTTCATTATGAACAAACGGAAGTTCGTGCTGAGATTCGGATACTTTCTGGGAAAGCAGGCGGTTGATAATGGCGGCATTATCCAGCAGGCTTGAAACAGACTGATTTTGATGCAGACGGGAAATTACATGCGCGAAAAGACGCGAAATGTTTACATTTACATACCATTCGCGCTTTATCACTTCTTCCTGATAAACCGCGTTAGTCCCGATAATTCTGTAAAAAAGCCCTTCCCGGTAGGCTTCGTCAAAATGGGAAAGCGCGTCGCCGGAAAAAAGAGGCAGGCTGATTGAACAGATGATTCTACGCGCGCCGTTTTCCTTGAGAAGCCTCATTCCCTTTATCAAAGTACCGCCAGTCCCAAGAATATCGTCCGCCATAAAAACAGTTTTTTCATGCACATTACCCAGCAGACGTATCTGTGAAATGTTCGTCTGAGAGGCATCCTTGCTGACTCTGGAATAATCCCTTTCTTTGTACAAAAGAGCGAGCGGTTTTTTAAGCGCGGATGCGTAGAATTTATTCCTGTCAACCGCGCCTGTATCTGGAGAAACCACGACAAAATCATCGTTTAAAATACCGTCCATTTTGGTAAGCGTTTGTATAATCTGATAACTAGCGTGAAGATTTTCAAGGCGCATTTTGTTGAACGCGTTCATTATATCCCTTGAATGAATATCCAAGGTAATAATGTGGTTCACGCCCAAACTTTCAAAAATTTTCCCGATGCGGCTTGCGGAAAGCCCTTCCCTGCCCTTCGCCTTGTGCTGTCTCGCGTAGGGGTAGTTTGGAATAACGAGGGTAATCCGCTCCGCTCCCGCCTGACGCGCCGCGTCTATGGTAACAAAAATTGTCATCAGATGATCGTTTATCGAAAGGTTATTGACTACACCGCTTGAAAAATTGAGCGGATAGCGGTTTTCCACATCTTGAAAAATGTACACGTCCTTGCCGCGAATGGATTCCAAAATTTCGGATTTAATCTCTCCGTTGGGAAAAACCGTAAATTTTACCGGAACCTTAAAACGCTTGTCGTCCCCGTTGATAGTTCCGCTCTGCGAAGCCGGTCCGCGGACAACAATTTTATTGGAAAGATCGAGTTGTAACGCCGCCTGTTCCACGCTGATATTGTAGCGTTTCGCAAGCTCTTCCGTTGTCTGGTTAAAACTCTGGCGGTATTTATGCTTCAGGTGAGCGATGACTTCATCGGCAAAAACCTCTCCTCCGGGACAGGCAATGATAGCAAGATTGGCAGGATTGAGGTATTTCATGGTTTATCTTTTTTTACCATGAAAGAAAAAAAAGTTCAAGTGGTCAGAAGGGAAACCTCATTCAGCCCAGTTAAGGCTTCTGCCGACCGCTTTATGCCATAACGAAATAAGTTTTTCCCGCTTTTGTTCGTCCATTTCAGACTCAAATACGGCATACCGCTGTTGGTTGTTTTTTACTTCGTTTCGATCTTTCCAAAAGCCGACGGTTATTCCGGCAAGACAGGCGGCTCCAAGGGCTGTGGTTTCCTGCACCGAAGGACGCACAATGGCAATATGACAAATATCAGATTGAAACTGCATCAGGAATTTGTCTCTGGAAGCCCCTCCGTCAACCATGAGTTCGATAATTTTAATGTTCATATCCTTTTCCATCGCGTGAAGCAGGTCCATCACCTGATACGCGATAGATTCCTGAGCCGCCCTGATAATATGCGCGTGTTTTGTTCCTCTGGTTATTCCGACTATACAGCCGCGGGCATACATATCCCAATACGGCGCGCCAAGTCCGGTAAAAGCCGGAACAATGTAGACGCCGCCTGTATCCGCGACTTTGGAAGCGTAATATCCACTGTCCGCGCTGTCGTTAATAAGGCGCATCTCGTCGCGCAGCCACTGGATAACCGCGCCCCCTGTAAAGACCGAACCTTCCAGCGCATAATGGACTTTGTCGCTGAAACCGGCGGCGATGGTGGTTAAAAGCCCGTTCCCGCTGACGGCGGCTTTTTTACCTGTATTCATAAGCAGGAAACAACCAGTGCCGTAGGTGCATTTTACGTCTCCGCTGCTAAAACAACACTGACCGAATAAAGCCGCCTGTTGATCTCCAGAGACGCCCGCGATTGGAATGTCAACGCCGTTAATTTGGACGCTTGTAAAAACATAACCCGACGGTTTTACCTCAGGCAGAATGGCGCGGGGAATAGCGAGCTCTTTCAGGAGGCGGTCGTCCCAATCAAGTTTGTGAATATCGAAAATCATGGTGCGGCTCGCATTTGTGTAATCGGTAACATGCGCCTTTCCTCCTGACAATTTCCAGATGAGCCACGTATCCACAGTACCGAAAAGAATTTCGCCTTTTTCGGCTTTTTCGCGCACGCCCCGGACATTATCGAGTATCCACTTGATCTTTGTCGCGGAAAAATAAGCGTCCGGCACAAGACCAGTCGTCTTTGTTATATAATCGCCAAGCCCGGAATTTTTAAGATCATCTACAATGGCTGATGTCCTGCGGCATTGCCATACAATCGCGTTGTAAACAGGCAGTCCTGTATTTTTATCCCAGAGAATCGTAGTTTCCCGTTGATTGGTTATGCCTATGGCGGCAATATCCCGCGCGTCAACATTCGCTTTCGCGAGAAGTTCCGTCATTACACTGTACTGTGTGGAGTAGATTTGCATCGGGTCATGTTCCACCCAGCCTTCACGCGGATAGATTTGCGGAAATTCTTTTTGTTCAACACCGGCAATATTCTGTTCATGGTCAAAGAGAATCGCGCGTGAGCTTGTCGTCCCCTGATCCAACGAAAGAATATACTTTGCCATTTTTTTTACTTTTTACCTGAATAAAGGGTGAATTCCATCTGCTCTTTATACTGCGAGAGAAGATTCAGCCAGATGTTTTTCTTTTTTGTAAGATCGCGGCTTTTGCGCCCGATAGTCAGCATTTTTTGATAAACCTGCGAACCGTTCTTTGCGGCAAGCCATGTCTTGTAATGATTCCCGTGGAAAATATGGGCGGCTTTTTCGTCAATTTCCTTATCAACGCGCTTTTCAAAAACCTCAAGGAGGAATTTATATTTTTGGGTGATGCCGTTCAGATAGTCAAAAATAAGCCTGTCAAAATACGGTATTTGTTCGCTAATTTCAACAAGGTTGGTTAAATATGAAACAGCCAGATAATAATCCTCGTCCATATAATAGGCTTTATACGAGAGACGGCAAAGCTGTACATAAGATTCATTGGCGATGGTCTGCATGCCGTTAATCGGCTGATGCGGAGTTACGGAAAATTTCGGCATGGTCTGCGCGATTTTTGTGAGCAGTTCCATCAAATCCTGATAAATTTTCTGCTCCCAAAGATTATCGCGAATAGAGCCGAATAGCTTTGTCAGCTCATCGCTGAATTGTTCCTTGTAGCGTTCCTTCTTGTCAAAGACAACTTCGCAGGTGGGAATCATCACTCCCTTAAATTCGATATGCCCCGTGTCAAAAAAGTAAATCGCGTCATTCTCCGCGAGAATACATTTTGCGGCGGCGTTTTCTTTTTCATAGTTCATCATAACCTGTTTGGCGATCATGACCCTCGATTCCCGCGGAGAAAGTTCATTCGCTCGGGTTTGCAGTCTCGCGCCGGAATTGAGAAGAAAACCCGCAAGATTTCCCCTTTCCGTAATAATGAGCGGGCTTTGCGTATTGCCTCCGGTAATTCCGGCGGTTATTTTAAAAGCCGGTAAAGCTTCCGCGTTTCCGGAGCGTTTTGTCGTTATTTCAGGGTCATTAACAATGTTGGTTTTGTTGAAATAGTCGATTATGCACAGAGTAGCCATCAGCGCGTCAACAGCGCTTGCCGCGACAACGACCATTTCGTCCCCGCGTTCCCTCTGGCTGATAACGCCGCACTGCGTGGAAATACGGCGAATTTCGTTCTCGATAGCCCAGTCCAGAGTGTGCATCATAGACAGGTTTTTTCTTGATTCCATGCAAAATTTGGTATAACCGTGTATGTCCAGCATCGCTACATATAAGTTTGAAATTTGAAGCGTCTTTTTCAAATCTCCCGCTTCGGGAAAATCCTTGTCCTGAATAATCATTTCCTTCCAGAGCTTTTTATGGGTATTCAGGGAAAGACCGGAGAAAAAACCCCAATTCAGGCGTTTCAAAAGGGTAAAAATCCTCATAACCACCGGATGAGTCCATTTATCCTTCAGCGCGGGAGTTATCAGTTCCTTGAGTTTGGCGAATGTGGTTATTTCCTTCGATATTACTTTATCAAACAGAAATGAAAAAAATTCATGTTCGGTCATGCCGCTGTTATATTCGCTTATATTTTTCATCCGTCTATTTCCACTTTTTTGACAGTACAGGTATTCCGAAACCTGCCGAATTACGACGTATTCCGGTTATTTATCATTATACTATACTTATTTGTTAATTGACAGTAAAAAGAATCAAAAATATGTTGTTAAGGACGATTTTTTAAGATATATTTATTATAGAGGGGTGAAATGGAGACTGCGGCTAATCTAAACAATTCGGGCATTGCGTTAACCGAAGCAAACCGCCCGTACGAGGCAATACCTCTTTTCCGCGAAGCGCTGGCAATGGAGCCTGAAAACCCCTTTCTTTGGCTCAATTTGGGCATTGCCCAGCAAAAAACCGGCGAATACAGCGAAGCGATAGAAAGTCTCCAGAGGGCGGTCATAATAGAAGACGACCTTCCCGAAGCGTGGCTTTCCATGGGGCTTATTTACTACGAAACAAAAGAATTTCCGCTGGCGGAAGAATGTTACATTTCCGCTATTGAACGCAACGGAAACGATCCAAAGGCATGGAACAATCTGGGCGTTTTGTACTTTACGGAAGGAAATTACGAAAACGCCCGTAATTGTTTTGAAAAAGCTGTGGTTTTTTTCCCTCAATATTACGACGCGCTCATCAACCTGCGCGACACATGCAGAGAACTTAAAGATTACCGGGCTGCCGCGGAATTTGAACGAGTCCTTTTAGGCATAAATCCAAACACGCCGGATTAATTCGTAAAAATGAAAGTCCTCTATGTGGCGGAGCTGGTCGGCAAGTCCGGCGTCTTTGCTTTTAAAAAAGCTCTGTATGAATTGAGGAGCCGCTACCCTTGGGATTTTTTGATTGTCTGCGCCGACGGAGCCACCGGCGGCGGCGGTCTTGGACGCAGTCATGCCGCCTACATTCATAAACTCGGCGCGGACGCGATTACGCTTGGTGAATGTTGTTTTTTCAAGAAGGACTTAACCGAAAATATCGAAAAAATCCCCTACGCGATTCGTCCTGAAAATCTCAATCCTGAAGCTCCCGGCATAGGCGCGAAGGTTTTCAAAGCCGGAAATGAAAAAATCGCGGTAACCGTGCTGTTAGGGCAAAACGGCTTTTCACGACTGCACGCGAACAGCCCTTTTGCCTGTCTTCCCGGTCTGCTTGAAAAACTGAGGAGGCAAACGCCCTACGTTATCGTTGATTTTCACGCGCAGGCAAGCGCCGAAAAAAAGACATTTTTCTACGCCGCCGACGGACTCTGTTCGGCGGTAATAGGCTCGCACACAAGGGTTCAAACCGCCGATGAAACCATCCTTCCCGGCGGAACAGCCGTGATAAGCGACGCGGGACGAACAGGAAGCCGCGAATCCGTCGGCGGCTGCGAAATCCATTCCCGAATTAACGAATACATTACCGGCATTCCCGACTGGACAAAGGACGCATGGGAATCTCCCGAATTGCAGGGCGTATTTCTGGAACTGGGCAGGGACGGCAGGGCGCTTAATATTGAAAGAGTGCGCGTTTCGATTTAATTAGCAATATTACTTCTCCAGCAAGTATAAATATTCTTTTACATGAATTTCCCGATTATTCAAATTTCTGCTTCCTTTAAAAACATTGTACTTTGTTTCCAGTATTTCAAGTTTCCCGATTCTTTTTAACATATTTGTCATCTGTTCAACGCTGATAAAACCTTCCGAATTAAAAGAAATTAACACATATTTTGCGTTTATGTTGGTAACGAGATGCGTTAACGCGTTTAAAGCGTGATTTTCTTTATTGTACGGCGAACGGTTCCAATCCTCCGGTATGCCTGATATTTTACTTGTTTTTTCCGGGTATTTATAATCCAGTATTAAATTTAACATAAAATAATTCGAGCCGTATGGATGTTGATTATAAGGAGGGTCTAAATATGCCAAATCAACTTCGGGTAATATTTTTATTATATCATTTGAATCATTATTGCAAATAATAGTATCACAATTAAAATTACTGAATATTGGGAATGGTAGTTTTATATCACCGGTAATTCTAAATAATGCATCCCTGTTTTTACCACCAAATTGCCCAATACCAGTTTCCTTGTTTTTATAGAAACCTTTAAAAACACCCGATGTATTTGCGTGGATTGACGCTTCCGATAATAACGGCGCTAAAAAATATTTTTGATCGTTTTGCGGTATTGTATCTATTAACTGCCTGACGGTATCAATATACATTGCGTTTCTGGATGTATAAAATACTCGCTCATGTGACTTAATCTTTTTGTCGTCATTTTTCGCATATAATTCAGAAATAATACCTTTAATTAACTTCTTATTTGATTTTGAAATGAGTTCCTGATAATATTCGCGCAGTAAAGAGAAGTCCAGTTCATCCTCATTAGACAGATAACATTCATTAATTAATGCGGAATATTTTTCCAGATCATTAACAATCAACAAATCAGAAAATTGTTTTAAATACCTGGCTACAATGCCGGAACC
>JAISSH010000036.1 GCA_031273265.1 Treponema sp. | reverse complement strand
CAGCGTCCCAGCTTAACGCGCATGGAGCGATGACTGCTCTTCTCAAAGACGCGTTAAAACCAAATCTTGTACAAACTCTGGAGGGGAATCCCGCGTTCATTCACGGCGGGCCTTTCGCCAATATCGCGCACGGATGCAATTCGATCATGGCGACGCGCCTTGCGCTTAAATGCGCCGATTACGTGGTAACGGAAGCCGGGTTCGGCGCGGATCTGGGCGCGGAAAAATTCCTTGATATCAAATGCCGTCTCGCAGGCTTCAAGCCGTCGGCGGTAATTATTGTCGCCACTGTCCGCGCCCTTAAATCGCACGGCGGCGTCCCAAAAAAAGAATTGGAAAAAGAGAATCTGAATGCTCTTGAAAAGGGCCTGCCGAATCTGATTCAGCATATTGAAAATATAACCAAAGTTTACAAACTTCCGGCGGTGGTCGCCGTCAACACCTTCCCCGGCGACACCGGCGCTGAACTTGAACTGATAGAAAAAAAATGCGCAGAGTTAGGTGTCAAGGCGGCAATTTCTGAAGTTTGGGCGAAGGGCGGAGAAGGCGGCGTACAACTGGCGCGGGAAGTGGTCCGTCTTTGCGAACAGCCCAACAACTTTGAATTTTCCTACGATGTTAACCTTTCCATCAACGAAAAAATCGAAGCTATCGCGAAAAAAATCTACCACGCCGACGGCGTCGTCATCTTACGCGACGCTCAAAAGCACATCAGGCAGATTGAAAAGATGGGCCTTGATAAAGTCCCAATCTGCATGGCAAAGACGCAGTACAGTTTCTCAGACGACGCCTCCCTTTCCGGCGCTCCCCGTGGATGGCGGCTAACGGTAAGGGACGTTAAAATTTCCGCAGGCGCCGGTTTCATCGTAGTCTTCACCGGAGAGATAATGACCATGCCGGGACTGCCTCCCGTCCCTTCAGCGGAAAAAATAGACATCGACAGCTCTGGAAAAATCTCGGGACTTTCTTAACGATTATTTCTTAAATAAAAGCAAAATTGAATGCCATATTCGCTTAAAGATGTTTCCCCTTTCATAAGCGGCGGCGGTTACAAGCGGTACGCGGTTTAATTCGCCGTACTCGTCGGAAATTACGAGGTAGCCGGCATGGAAACCGGCGGGAAGGGGCGCGACTAACGGAGCAAGGATTACGGTTTCAAAAAAAAGAGTTTCACCGCGAGCCTTCGCGGAGGTAAAGTCCGCGGATTCTGCGAGGGCAAGTTGCACGCTGTTTTCCCTGCCCTTCCACAGGCGGGCATTTTCAATTTGGCCGATTACAGGGCGGACGGTTTTAAAATTTTCAAAAGCCCATGAAAGAAGGCGCGTACTGTCAGCGGCGCGGATACGATCCCCTCCGGGACGTGCAGGCGCGCCAAGAATGACGGCGATAAAGCGGGTATGGTCTCTCTCCGCAGTAAGTGCGATGTTGTAGCCGGACTCGTCAATGTATCCTGTTTTTAAACCGTCAACGCCGGGAAAAGTTCTTAAAAGACTGTTGTGGTTATACTGGACAATCGTGCGGGGATTCCGCCGGCTGTTTTCCTGTATGTTATTCGCCATAGGGTATGCGAAAACATTTACAGAATGAAAATCCCTGGTGCTTTGCGGGTGCAGTTCCAGATACTGCCTGCAAAAATACGCGTATTCTTCCGCAGTTGTCATGTTTTCTTCTGAATAGCCCGATGATTCAACAAAGCGCGTAACGTTAAGCCCCATACGTCGGGCTTCCGCGTTCATCAGGTTGGCAAAGTCCTGCATGGTGGGCGCAAGCCACAGAGCAGCGGCGACAGCGGCATCGTTCCCCGAAGGAACCGCCAGACCAAGCATGATTTCGCGTAACGTTACAATCTGCCCCGGAGCGAGGAACATCAAACTTGAACGCGGCGGCTGGCTCTGCGCCCAGCTTGCAACTGTTACTGGAATAATTTCATCATAAGAAGCGCGTCCCGCTTCGATTTCTTTCATAAGAAGGTGCAGAGTCATCAATTTGGCAAGAGACGCGGGAGGGATTTCCTCATCGGGAGCTTTTGAATAAAGAAGCGCGCCTGTTTCCACATCAATTAAAACAGCCGACCTTGATACAATTTCGGGCGCGTTTGACGTATAGGGAACAAGCAACCACGGCGTGTGGAAATACTGCGCAAAGAGGCAAAAAGGTAAAAAGAGAGCAAACCAAAAAAGACAGAATATTTTTTTTCTCATGACTGTATCAGGTTAAAACTCAGCCTGCCCTACCGCGCGCGGATAGGGAATTACATCGCGAATGTTCGCCATGCCGGTAACGTACTGAATGAGCCGCTCAAAGCCAAGCCCAAATCCCGCGTGGGGAACTGTCCCGTAACGGCGCAGGTCAAGATACCATGAATAATCCTCCGGTTTAAGACCCATTTCTTTCATCCGGCAGGTGAGTTTTTCCAAATCGTCCTCGCGCTGTGAGCCGCCAATTATTTCACCTAACCGGGGAACAAGCACGTCCATTGCGCGGACTGTCTTGTTGTCATCGTTCATTTTCATATAAAAAGCTTTTATCTCTTTTGGATAATCGGTAACGATTACGGGACCGCCCGCGACTTTTTCCGTTAAAAACTTTTCATGCTCACTCTGTAAATCGCATCCCCAGCGCGGTTGGAACTCAAAAAGCCCTTTGTTATTCGCCGCCGCTTTTTCCAGCTCTTTAACCGCGTCGGTGTATGTGATATGCGCGAATTTCGCGTTCGCTACCTGCCTCAGATTTTCAATTATCCCTTTTTCTATATACGCGTCAAAAAATTTCAGTTCATCCGCACATTCATTAAGAGCGGCGTTAAAAATATATTTAAGAAAATCTTCGGCTAACGCCATGTCGT
The DNA here is from genome assembly GCA_031273265.1 of Treponema sp. GTDB lineage: Bacteria > Spirochaetota > Spirochaetia > Treponematales > Breznakiellaceae > WQXQ01. The sequence continues at coordinate 25,290 of JAISSH010000036.1, read as the reverse complement.
CATCAAGCTGGGCGAACGCGATTTCCGGCTCTACCATCCAGAATTCCGCAAGGTGGCGGACAGTGTTGGAGTTTTCCGCGCGGAATGTCGGACCAAAAGTATAAACCCGCGAAATAGCCGTCGCGTAGGTTTCCGCTTCGAGCTGACCTGAAACCGTCAAATATGTTTTCTTTCCAAAAAAATCTTTTGAATAGTCAATACCGTTTTTTGCAACCGCGTTAAGGTCAAGGGTCGTTACCTGAAACATAGCCCCCGCTCCTTCGCAGTCTCCCGCCGTGATAACCGGCGTGTGAAGGTAGTGAAAATCCCTCTCCTGAAAATAGCGGTGAATGGCAAACGCCATTCTGCTCCGCAGACGCGCCACCGCGCCGAATGTGTTGGTGCGCGGACGCAGGTGCGCGATCTCGCGCAGAAACTCAAACGAGTGCCGTTTTTTTTGCAGAGGATACGCCTGTACGTTAAGTTCGGGAGTTTTACCGCTTGTATTTTCGGCGGGCGCTTCGCCAAGAACATGAAGCGCGGAAGCGGCAACTTCCACAGCCTGCCCGGAAGCGGGCGAGGCAACCAGTTTCCCGTTTATCTTTACAGAAGCGCCTGTCGTAAGAGAGACAAGAACGCCCTCAGTCTGCGCGTCGAGACCCGCGCCCCGGTCAAACGTACACTGAATACCGGCAAAGCAGGAGCCGTCGTTTACTTCCACAAAGACAAGATTTTTCATGTCCCGCTTGGTTTTAACCCAGCCGGAAATTTCCACTTCCTGCGACTGCGGGGTTTCGGCAAGAATGTATTTTATCAATTTAGGCAGCATGAGGATATTATATAGAAATAGGAAGCAAGGCGCAAGAGTTGACAAAAGATCATTTTTAACTAAAATAAAATCAAATGAATAAAGAAGAAATTTTAGAAATAATCAATGCTGACTTAATCGACATATCAAAACTTAAAATACTGCTCTCAGGTTTGAACACCGTTGACATTGCCGAAATCTTTGAAGAGGTAGACAAAGAAAAGATTATTCAGATTTTCAGGATTTTGCCCAAGATCATCGCGTCCGACGTTTTCGCCTACATGGATACGGATCAACAGCAGATCATCGTTGAAGCGCTTACCGATGCTGAAATCGGCGAAATCGTGAACAAACTTTTCGTTGACGATGCCGTAGACTTTATCGAAGAGATGCCTGCCAATGTTGTAAACCGCGTATTGAAAAACGTCCGGGCGGAGAAGCGCAAGGCGATTAATCAGATTTTGCAGTACCCCGACGATTCTGCCGGAAGCATTATGACCACCGAGTATGTTGATCTGCGCGAGGACGCGACGGTGCGTGAAGCGTTCGACGCGATACGCAGTACGGGTCTTAACAAGGAGACGATTTACACCTGTTATGTGATACGCAGGGACAGGCTTCTTGTCGGCGTGGTTTCCGCGAAAACGTTGATGCTTGCCCGTCCTCAACAGCGCATCGGCGACATAATGGACGCAAATCTTGTCTTTGCCAACACAACCGATGACAGAGAAGTTATTGCCGAAAATTTTCAAAAATACAATTTACTGGCAATGCCTGTTGTTGACAAAGAACAGCGGCTTGTCGGCATTATTACCGTTGACGACATCGTAGACGTTATTGTTGAGGAAAGCACCGAAGATATTGAAAAGATGAACGCCCTCGCCCCTTCGGACGAACCGTACCTGAAAACCGGCATTCTAAAGCTTGCCAGAAACCGTATCCTCTGGCTCTTGGTACTGATGTTATCCGCAACTATAACCGGCATTATCATTTCAAGTTTTGAAGCGGGACTTGCCGCTTTGCCTATTCTCATGGCGTTTATTCCCATGCTCATGGATACAAGCGGCAACGCCGGCTCGCAGGCTTCTACATTGATTATCCGCGGTATGGCGATAGGTGAAATCAATCCAAAAGACATTATTTTCGTGATATGGAAGGAAGTCCGTGTTGGATTGTTATGCGGACTTGCCCTTGGACTTATCAACTTTATACGCGTCTACATTATGAACGGGCAAAATCTGCTGTTATGCGTCACCGTTACGCTCTCTTTGTGCTGTACGATTCTTATCGCGAAAACGGTCGGCTGTATTCTGCCAATTTTCGCAAAACAGTTGAAAATCGACCCGGCGATTATGGCGGCTCCAATGATCACCACCATTGTAGACGCGGTTTCGCTTATCATTTATTTTTCAATCGCAAAGGCGATTCTTGGTCTGTGAGTTGTGGTGATAGATTTATTTTAAGGAAGGGTCAAACATGAGGAATAATATATGATAAAAAAGATTATCTTCTTCATACCGTTGATAATTGTTTTGTATTTCGCAGTATTTGCGGTATCGTGTTCAAAAATTAAAAAAGAGGAACCGAAGGAAACTGGACGCGAAGAAGAACTTGCCCAATACAGGGAAACAAAACCGGCGGAATATTTTTCCATGCTTGCAGAACAGGAAGACACTTATTTCATCTATTGGTTTGCGGGAAAAGACGGATATGAAAGAGGGAATTTGAACAGACTCTTTCAATTGAAACTGGAAGACAACATTCCCGTACTTTATCAAATTGATTTCTTGGAAAATAAAAAAATCATACTGGAAAAACTTTTATTGCAATACCGCTATGAGCATTTAGCCTTAGGATATTATGCTATAGTATTTCAGCATAGAGAACGCGATCCTGTGAATCCTTTTTGGGGAACTTTCGTTAGATTTTCTACAATAAATGGCGTAAATAGTATGGATGTTGCTTATATTTCTGAGGGTTTAACGCAAGTCAAGGCTGATAATATTGACGAACTGAGCGCCTGTTTTCCAAATTTCAACACCAGAAAAGAAATAGCGTCTCAATATGCCGGACTATATGAATTCGAAAGAATAGAAATAATTAGAGAAAGTAAAGATTTTAATATTGAAGACATTTCGCCAAAAACAAACATAAATATTACTTTTACCAGAATTGGAAATTTGTATATAAAATTTTCAGAAGAAAAATCAGAAGAAATCGAAGAAATCTTCTGTTTTTTAAGGAATGATTTTACAGATGAAATACCAAAAATATTGTACCAGCAGGTCGACCATTGGTCTGCGAGCACCTATGAAACTTATTATTATTTAGAAGACGATTATCTGATATATTATTCTAAAGGTACTGAATATAAAATATATTATAGGAAAAACGTAAACGGCATATAACAATGTTATATATGCTTTGCGCCTCCGCGTGATTCTTTAGAAATATTTCTATTCTTTCTCCTTCTCTTCTTCCCCTTCACCAGTTTCACCTAACTCATACTCGGCAAGTTTGCGCAGGAGCGTTTTTCGCCCTATATTAAGAGTTTCAGCAGCCTTGCTTTTGTTTCCTTTGCAGTGAGAAAGTGTGTCGTGAATGATGATTTTTTCACATTCCGCCATGTTTGCGCCCAGCCTGATATGTATCCACCCTTCATCATCAGTTTCGCGTAACGCAGGAGGCAGATCATCTACGGTTATAATTTTTGATTGGCACATAACAACAGCGCTTTCTATGCAGTTGCGTAATTCGCGGATATTGCCAGGCCATTCGTAGGCATAAAGGCGCGAACGCGCTTTTTCGTGTATTCCTTCGATTGTCTTCTCGTTTTCGGCGGCAAACTCTTTCAAAAAAGCGGCAGCCAAAACGGGAATATCGTCTTTTCTTTCGCGTAACGGCGGAACGTTGATATTAACCACGTTCAGGCGGAAATAAAGGTCTTCGCGGAAAGCGCCTTTTTCAATCTCCGCTTTCAGCTCCTTGTTGGTAGCGGCGATAATCCGCACGTCGGTCTCAATGGTCTGCTCTCCCCCGACACGCTCAAATTTTTTCTCCTGCAGGACGCGCAGGAGTTTTATCTGGATATTCTGATCAATTTCGCCTATCTCGTCCAGAAAGAGCGTCCCGCCGGAAGCAAGTTCAAAGCGCCCCCGCCTTTTGGAAACCGCTCCCGTAAACGCTCCCTTTTCATGACCGAAAAGCTCGCTTTCCAACAACGTAGCGGAAAGAGCGGCGCAATGCACCTTAACAAGCGGCATATCTTTTCGCGGTGAAAGCTCGTGTATCGCGTCCGCGACAAGCTCCTTTCCAACGCCCGACTCGCCGGTTATCAGAATGGACGCTTTTGTAGGAGCCGCCTTGTTCATGGTATCGAAAACCTCGCGAATGTTACGCGAATTGCCTATAATCGACTTGAATTGTTTTCCGCGCCCAAGCTCTTCCTCCATCCGGCGGTGCTGAAAAACAAGCTCGCGGTTTTCAAGAGCGCGTTTTACAATAAGAGAAAGATGATCTAAATCGACAGGCTTGGTAAGAAAATCCCACGCTCCGTCCCTCATCGCGGTAACGGCGCTTTCCACAGAACCGTGTCCTGTCAAAATTATTACCGGAAATCCCGGAGCCTGCGCGAGTATGCGGCGCATCAATTCGTCTCCGCCTTCGCCGGGCATTTTCAAATCGGTGATAACAAGGTCAATATCGCCGTTGCAAAAACGATTCCAGCCTTCGTCTCCGTCCACGGCGCATACAACGTCGTAGCCGTCCATTTTAAGAGACTCGGCGAGACCTTCGCGGATATTTTTTTCATCGTCAATTACAAGAAGGCGGAAATTCATACGGCGCCTCCTTCGTTATATGCAATCATATGCGTCTCCTTCTGCGGTATAGGCAGAATTATTTTAAATTCCGAACCTTGTTCCGGCGCGGAATCAACCATTATTTCACCCTGATGTTCCCTGATTATTTTATAAACATGGGTAAGTCCCAATCCTGTTCCCGTTTCTTTTGTTGTAAAATACGGTTCAAATATCTTGACAATATTTTCTTCGCTTATCCCTATTCCCGTATCGCAAATTGATATTCTTATCTCATCTTCAACATGGTTTGTCGCTACAGTTAAAACCCCGCCGTTCGGCATTGCCGCCCGCGCGTTTGTTACTAAATTTAAAATTGCCTGTTTCATATAACGCTCATCCATTAAAATTTTCGGCAGTTCTTCGTCAAGTTCAAGCAGGCAGAGAATATTCGCCTGTTCCATTTCAATACGGAGAAACTCCATAATCTGCGAGATCATCTTGTTAATATCGCCTTCCCGCAATTCCAAAGACATGGGGCGTACCGCAAAAAGAAAATCAACGACAATGCGGTTAAGCCTGTCCACTTCCTGTTTTATCACGTTAAAATATTTGCTTGTTTTTTTACCGGAAGATTTATTTTCCTTCGCCAAAGTCTTTTGTAAAAGCTGAAGCTGAATAGAGATTGAACCAAGCGGGTTTTTTATTTCATGCGCGACTCCTGCCGCCAGCGTGGTAAGGCTTGCAAGATTTTCCGCCCTTCGCAGACGGGACTCGTCCTTGCGCTTTTCGGTAATGTCTTCCATATAAATCAAGGAGCCTGTTATACGACGATCCTGCACCAGCGGAACCACGTTAACTGAAAGCAGTCTGTCTTTCCCCTGCTGATCAATATCTATTTCCCAGTTTATCACTTTTTCCCTGTTAAACAGAATCTCTTTGAAAAATGCTATCAGTTCGTCATCTTTGATCGCCTGCAATAGCGGAATTCCTTCGCTGTAATTAAGCGGAAGCATCCGCAGGGCGCATTTATTCACCATGACAAGGTTGTTTTTCTCATCACAGACAAGAATGCCAACATCAATTGAATCCAGCACGGTTTCAAGGAGGCTTATTTCACCGACGGCGGAAACTAAAAGCTCACGGCGCTGTTCCGTGTTAAGTTTATCAAGTTTATTTAACGCCCGCCGGTAAAATTTAATCATATCCGCGTCCTCACCCCGATATGCCTGTTTTAATTTTCTGCATAAGCGCTTCAAGAACAATTTCTTTACTTATATTCAAAACGTTCACGGCAGTTTCCGCTTCATTAAAATATTTTTTAATAATTTCGTTATGTGCAATATATTGAGGGTTTTCAGCTTTTCTGACAACAGAGGATACCATATCAAGACCTATTAAAAGAAAAGCCGAAAATGACACGTTTTCAAAATTTTCAGTCTTGGCGATAATCGTTCTTACAACATCGGTACTTCTTAACGCGCGTTCAAATCCGGCGTTATCGGCTATCGGCGCATAATGTTCGCCCAGCGCGCTGACAATCCACGGTATTTCTCTTCTTTTTCTTTTTATTAAAACAGCCGTCATCCGCGCCAAAGAAGCGATAAACCACGCGGCAAGTGGATACAATTTTTCCCTGTCAGCCGCAATAAACGAATTCAAATATGCGCCGATAAGTCCGCTTTCCGCGTTAAAAACTTTTTCGTCAACGGTATCCTGAAAAACCCTGCGGATCACATCTTTCTCAACTTCCGCGCTCCTTCTTAAAAACCGGTACTGCCGCAGGCGCGATAAAATAGTCGGTATCATCGCCTCGCGTCTCTGCGATGTAAGAACAATATTCACGGTCTGCGGAGGCTCTTCAAGAAGTTTGAGCAGGGAATTGCGTCCTTCGTCCCTCATGTTTTCCGCGTTTTCTATCACAAGGGTTTTGCGCTTTCCGTTAGGTGCAAGTCTGCACCAGTAAGCCGCTTTTCTTATGTTTTCAACCGGAATATTTGCGCTTAGTCCGCCGCTTAATGAAAGCGCGTTTTTAACAAGTGAGCTGCAAATTTTTTCAAGCGCCTGTTTGTCGGCGGTTTGCGTATTTGTTAGCCAAAATTCGCTTAACCCTTCTTCCAGAGACTGTAAAGCAGGAGACAATTTTCCCAATTTTGGATCATCTTCCATTAACACTGGGGAAAAGCGCATCTGGAGTTTCCTTAAAGAACGGATAAAAAGAAGTTTTGCGCTCTGGTTTGAGCTGTTACGCGAAAACACAGAAGAGCAGGCTGAAATTTCCGCTGTAAAAGAACGAGGTCCCAATACAAGCAAATCGCTGTGTTGCAGATAACGGCTGCGTTCGCATGAAGAACAGGAGCATTTCCACGAAGCGTCGTTTTCGCAGGAAAGAACGCGGGAAAGTTCCAACGCGGCGCTGCCCTTTCCGGATTCAGGCGGACCAAAAAACAACATTGACGGCGCAAGCCTGCGTGAAAGAATGTCATCCCGCAGTTGAAGAACGGCTCCTTGTTCAATGATGTTTTCAAACACGGATAGGGTTCTCCGGATTGGTAATCAGCGGCAGCAGCAGTTCGGCGAAAAAACTGCCCGATAAAACCGACGAAGGATCAAAAAGCGGCTGTACATTCAGCAAAAACAGTATAAGGCTGACCACCGCAATTCCCTCCGCCAGACCGAAAATTATTCCCAAAAAACGATCTACTCCGCCAAGCCTGATTCCGTTAATAATCCCTTTGAGCATTATTTCAAGAAGCTTAACAGTTAAAAAAACAATTACAAAAAGAGCGACAAACGAAAGTATTTCGGGAAATGCTTTAACATCAGGCCAAAAATTCATTCTTAGATAATATGCGCCGTTCTTGTAAAAAAACAACGACGCGAGAAGCCCCAGAACAATAGCGGTTATGGATAAAAGTTCGCTGACAAAACCTTTCAGATAACAGCGAATCACAAAAAGAGCCAGCAGCGCAAGAAAGATATAATCAATTACAGCGAAACTCAACTTTCTCCCCCGTAACGCGATTTTATTTTTTCAGAGAGAACCCGCGCTATAAATTCCGCGCCGTCGCGTTCTCCGATTTTTTTTGACACTGCCGCCATACTCCGCCGCTTTTCGGCATCCTGCGCAAGCAGACGGACGGCGCGAAGCAGCGCGTCAGGATTTACCTCATCGCCTGTCAGCGACAGCGCGGCTTCGGCTTCCGTAAAATAGCGGGCGTTTTCCACCTGATCGCCCCTTGTCCCGCTTCCGCTTAAAGGGATTAGGATCATCGGCTTTCCCAAAACCGCCCACTCCCATATTCCCGCGCCGCTTCTGCCCATCACCACTTCCGCCGCCGCCATAACATGGGGCATCTCTTCCTTTATAAACGGAAAAGGTTTGTACTTTTCCGCGCTTGGCAGATCCCACTGTTGATTGGGACCGGTCTGATGCACTACTGTATATATTTCCGTCAACTGCGGAAGGACGGCGCGGACAAGTTCGTTAATTTCACGCGCTCCCTGACTGCCGCCAAGAACCAGCAAAATGCGCGCATCGTCCGCAGATTCCAAAAATGCCCTTCCCTTCGCGGCGTCCGCGTTACGAAAAACGGCGCGCACCGGATTGCCGCTTACCGTTACGCGATCACGCACCGCTTCCGAAAAAAAACGGACTGTATCTTCATAGGCGGTAAAAATCATTCCGCCTGTGCGCGATACATAACGGGCGTTTATTTTTGTCGCAAGCCCAGGGCTGAAATCCGACTCATGCGTAAAAACCGGAATGCCGAGGGAAGAAGCAGCCGCGCATGGAGGAACGCTGACAAAGCCGCCTTTTGAAAAAAGCAGACGCGCCTTCCGTTTTTTAAGGATTTTCCGCGCCGCGAAAAAACCCGCGATCACCTTGAAAAAATCGACGGCGGTTCTCAATGAAAAATAGCGCCTGAGTTTCCCCGAAGGAACGCCGAAAAATTCTATCCCCGCTTCTTCTACCAGCGCCCTGTCCATTCCCGAAGAAGATCCAATCCAGAACAACTGGAACTCGAAACCGGCAAGTTGATTTTTCAGTTCCGCCGCTACCGCCAGTCCGGGGAAAATATGCCCTCCTGTCCCTCCCCCGGTAAAAGCGATACTAACCATAGAGAAATTATACAGTAATTATTTACTTTTTCACAAGCTCCGTAATACCGGTAACCAATCCTGCGAGGTTTTGAATCTCGGAGGGGATGATGATCTTGGTTGCCTGACCGTCGGCGACTTTTTGAAGGGCTTCGAGGCTTTTCAGTCTGATGAGAGCTTCGTCGGCGTTTACGTTCTTGATCATTGAAAGACCGTCTGCGGTCGCTTTTTGCACGTTGAGGATCGCCTGCGCCTCGCCTTCCGCTTCGCGGATGGCGGCTTCTTTGGCGGCTTCCGCCTGCAAAATGACTGCGGCTTTTTCAGCTTCGGCTTTGAGGATCGCCGACGCTTTCTGTCCTTCGGCGACAAGAATTGCCGACTGCTTTTCACCTTCCGCCTTGAGAATCGATTCGCGCCTTTCGCGCTCGGCGCGCATCTGCTTTTCCATAGCTTCCTGAATACTCTTGGGCGGCGCGATGTTTTTTACTTCAACGCGGTTCACCTTGATACCCCAGGGGTCTGTCGCTTCGTCAAGAACAAGGCGCATACGGTTGTTGATCATGTCGCGGCTTGTGAGAGTTTCGTCCAGTTCCAGCTCTCCGATGATGTTTCTCAAAGTTGTAACGGACAGATTTTCAATCGCGCTCAGAGGATTGATAACTCCGTAGGTGTAAAGTTTGGGGTCTGTTATCTGCATATATATTACCGTATCGATCATCATGGTAACATTGTCCTTGGTGATCACAGGCTGAGGGGCGAAGTCCGCAACCTGCTCTTTGAGCGTAACGCGGGCGGCAATCCTGTCGAGGAACGGCATTTTTACATGGATGCCGGTTCCCCATGTCATACAGTAAGCGCCAAGACGCTCAATTACAAAAGCGTTTGACTGTGAAACGATTCTGACGTTGGAAATGATCAACAGCAGAATAAACGCCGCCAATACGATAATAACTGTAGTCATAATTTTCCTCGCTTATATAAAAATATTTTAATTTGAAACGTTTTCTGTGGCGGTTTCCAAGGGACGGACAATCGCCTGCACCCCTTCGATTCTTACCACTTCGCATTTTGTTCCTTCCGTAATTTCAGAACCGCCTTCCGTTCTCGCCGACCAAAATTGACCGTTTAATTTCACTTCGCCTTTTTCAAATTCGCTGATTTTTCTGGTAACGAGGGCGTGCATTCCGATCAAGCTGTCTACATTTGTTTTTACTCTGCCGGTTTTGAATTTTTTCAGCGCCAGCGGACGAGTATAAAAAAGCAAAACAGCGGAGATTGCCAGGAAAATCAGAATTTGAAATTTTATGGGAATCGGCAGAAAGGAAAGGAAAACCAGAACAAGCGCCGCAAGCGCGAACCAAACGGTAGTAAGCCCAAGGGTAAACACTTCGATGAGAGCGAAAAGAATGGTAAGCGCTACCCAAATCCAGCGAATGGAAATGAATCCGAAATCAAACAACATACCTGCAATTTAAGCCAGAATTGTGCAAGTGTCAAGGGCTTGTCAAATTAAAAATTGAATTGATAAGAATCCAGTTTGTATTCTTCGACAAGCGATTTAAGCGTCTTTTTTAAGCTGTCATTAAGGGGGACGCCTTTGTCTTTGCGCTCAAGCCACGCGAGGTATTCCTTTTCTCCTGCGGTGTAAATCCGCTGTTGCCCCGGCGCTTTTGCGGAAGCGCGAAGAGAGCGCAGAATATCTCCGGTTGTTTTTTTGAATTGGGCGGGTTCCACAAAGGCGTTAATGTCAATCGCGATGAAAAAATGTCCCAAATGAAAGGGAACTTTTTTGCCGCTTTCGTCAAAACCGGTCAGCGCTTTTAAGAACTGACCCTGCTGTAAAGCCGCACTTAAAATTTCCACAACTGTCGCGTAACCGTAGCCTTTGTAACCGGCTGTATCTTCGCCGAGTCCGCCAAGAGGAGCCAGCGCGCAGGTGTCCTTCGTCAAGCCGACAAGAGCCTTTGCCGGGTCTGTTTCGCTTGAACCGTCGCGGTTTATCACCCAGCCTTCCGGCATGGTTTTATTGATACGCTCGTAATGTTCAATTTTGCCCCTCTGCGAAACAGAAGTAGCGCAGTCCAGCACGAAGGGAAAATCCTCGTCAGTGGGAAGCCCGAAGGTGAGCGGGTTTGTGCCTAACATATTGTCAATTCCGAAAGTGGGAGCGATTGACGGGCGCGCGTTTGTTCCTGTAATGCCGATCATGTTCTCTTTAGCCGCCATTGTCGCGTAATATCCGGCGATTCCGTAATGCGTGGAGTTACGCGCAACTACCATTCCCAGCCCGTACTTTTTCGCCTTGTCAATCGCCATCTGCATAGACTTTTTCCCGATAACGTGACCCATTCCGTCATGACCGTCCGCGACCGCCGTGGCAAGATGATCTTTTACTATTTCAAAATTGGTAACAGGGTTTTGAATTCCGTCTTTTATCCTGTCGATGTAAATGGGTTTGAACCGCCCTACCCCGTGGGAATCAATCCCGCGCTTGTCGGATTCAATCAGTATCTCGGCGCAAATCGCCGCGTCATCCGGCGGGACTCCCACTTTTATAAAAACATCCTTCATAAAGGATTCCAATTTGTCAAAACTCGCGTATGCATCAGCCATATACTTCTCCTTGCTTTATATTTTAATTATTAACCACAAACTATCACGAACCAACATGAACAATAAAAAAAATATCAAACTTCAAGTTCGTGGTGTTTGTGTAGTTCGTGGTAAAATTTCTTCTTCTAATTCTTCCTGCCGACGGCGATTAGTTTCGCGGCGCGGTGATCGTAGGGGCTTTCGTCCCAGTTGCCGTAAATCTCTACTTTGGAGAAACCGGCTTCCTGTAACAGCGTCCTCAGTTCAGAAGCCGAATAAAGCCGCTGGGTAAGAACCTTCTCGATTTTTTTTCCGTCTTTAAGAAGTATCCAACGATTTTTTAAAAATGTCCATGAGGCAAGCGGCTCATATTGAGTCAGCACAGTAAGCCCCGCGCGTTCAAACCATTCGGCTTCGACAAAATCCCGAACGGCGATTTCCTTGCCCAGTGTTTCAACAATAAAAACGCCGCCGCTTTTTAGAGATTCAAAAACGTTGCGAACAAGCAGGAGATCGTCTTTTTGATCCGCAAAGTAACCAAACGAGATATAGAGGTTTACGGCAATGTCAAAAAAATCGGGTTTTTTAAATTCTCTGGCGTCGGCGTGAATATATTCAATATTGAGGTTTTCATACGCCGCGTCTTCCCTCGCTGTCCGCAGATAGCTTTCGGTAATGTCAACGCCGGTTACGGAAAAATCACGGCGGGCAAATTCCGCGCTCATTCTGCCGAAACCGCAGCAAATGTCAAGAATTTTCGGGGGAAGGTTTAAAGGGGATTTTGACGTATCACCGTAAAAATCAAAGCGGGCAAGACGTGTGATCGCGTCGGCTACAGCCGGCACTTCAGTCCAATGAACGTCATCGAACATGATGGGAGCAAATTGCTCCCAAAATTCCACGTCTTTGAACCATTCGTCGCTTTTTATCTGCACGGCAAATTATGCGGCAGCGTCAGGCGACCGAGGCTTCCGTCAATGGGTTAAGGTAGCCGGTTTGAATACAGATATTGAAAAGATGCCTTGTAATAGTCTCTTCGGTTGTTCTCACGCTTCCGTTGTTATTACGTGTAAAACGAACGAGATATTCGTTATCCAGCTCTTTGAGAATATCAATGTACTCTGTGCTGCCCGGCAGGCATTTAATACTATAGCGTTTCATACTACTTATATCGGAAAATTTTCAATTCTGCTTGAGATTTCTTTTTTTATATTTTAGACTGAAATAATGAAAATCCGGCTGAAAATGTTTTTGGTCGTCCTGCCATTGATAATTGTCCCTTTGATTTTGGCTGAAACGGCGTCGTATTTTCACGCGGTAAACGGCGTTACCCGGCTTGGGCGGCAGCTTCTGGGGTTTAAGCTTGGAGAGCTGGAAAAATTCGCGAACAGCCAATGGTCGCTTTTGGTGGAGAATAATTTTGCCGGAAGACCGGACATGGTCGAAGCCGCGAAGAAGGCGGTGGAACAATACGGGCGCAGTATCATCTTAACCGATTCGGAAATAATTTTTGCGGTTGATAACTACGGAAGTATAGCTATGGCGACTTCCGATCCGGAACTTCTGCCGCCTGAGAAAGAGGCTCTTTTTCAGATTCTTACTGCGGAAAATCAGGGTCTGCAATCCGCGTTTATCGGAGGCGAAAAGCGGATTTTTCAATCTTTTTATTTTACCCCATTCGGCTGGCATATTTTGATTTGTGAAAAAGAACAGGTGTTTTTCAGCGAGGCGAAAAGCATCGCGGCTCAGACCATTATCACTCTGTGCGCCGCCGTTATTGCCGCGGTCATTCTTTTAATATACATTACCAGCCATTTTACCAAACCTCTGGGACGGATTGTTCAGGCGATGAACGGCGTAATGGAAACGGCAGACCTTTCTTCCAGAGTGGAAGTTGAATACCGCGATGAGACCGGCGTTCTCGCCCAAAGTTTCAATCTGATGACAGAAGAGCTGGATAAAGCCTACAGACAGATCAAGCGTTACGCGTTTGACGCCGTTCTCGCGGGTAAAAAAGAAGAGCGTATCCGTCAGATTTTTCAGAAGTATGTGCCGCAGAATGTGATTGAGCGATTCTTCGCCTCACCGGAAAAAATGTTAGTCGGAGAAAACCGCAAGCTTTCGATCCTTTTTTCCGACATTCGTTCCTTCACAACAATTTCCGAAGGCATGGCGCCGGACGATTTGGTAAATTCACTGAACCGCTATTTTTCAGGACAGGTTGATATTATCTACAAAAGAAAAGGCATTGTCGATAAATACATTGGCGACGCAATCATGGCTTTTTGGGGCGCTCCTGAAAAACACGAAGATGACGCGTTACAGTCGGTGTTGTCCGGTCTTGAAATGATAGAATCAGTTGAAAAATTCAATATTAACCAGCGTAAAATAGGCAAGTGCGAATTCCACATCGGGATTGGCATTAACTTTGGCGAAGTTACCGTCGGCAACATCGGCAGTGAACGCAAAATGGATTACACCGTAATTGGAGACGCGGTGAATCTCGCGTCGCGCATGGAAGGACTGACCAAAACTTATCATTCTGAAATTTTAATTTCGGAAAATATTTTTGAAGAACTCAGAAGGACCGCCCCTTCCGCCGGTCTTACATACAGGCTGATTGATACCGTCGCCGTGAAGGGCAAAACTCAGGGTGTGAAAATTTACACGATAAAGAGAAACCTTTCGTCCATCGAACAAAAAGCGTGGCCTGTGCATAACCAGGGCATGAAACTTTACTACAACCGCTCTTTTCGCGAAGCCGCCGAAAGATTCATGGAAGTCCGCAGTCTTTTACCCGGCGACTTCAACGCCGAAAATATGCACAAAAGATGCGTAGACTACGCCGCTTCCCCGCCGCCCGACAACTGGAACGGCGTTGAAGTTATGAAAACAAAATAATTTTACTCCTGCGCGGCTTGGCGGATTATTGCCAACTGGCTTCTAAGCGCCATAATTTCGCGCTCCTGATCGGAGTTGGCAGTTTGTAAATCGGAGACTCTTTGTGAAAGAACGGTTTTATCTGTTTGCAGTTCCGAGGCGGTTGATTGCAGGGAAGCCACAGACGTTTCAAGTTCGCTGAGGCGGAGCGCCTGACCCGAACTGCCGGAGTTGAACGCGCTGATTGTTTTCTGCAATTCGGCAATTCTATTTTTAAGCCCGTCGTTTTCTAACTGCAAATCCCAGCTTTCTTTTCCGGAGTCCACGCCTGAGTTTTTGCGTAACTGAGTAATTGCCGCTTCCATTGAATTAATCGCCTGATTGTAAAATCCCCTTGCGGACTGAAATGAACGCGTAGACAGAGGGACGCTGTTTATTAAATGACGCATATTTTCTACAGTTTGAGCCGCCTGATCGTACTGTTCGTTTTGTATAAAACCAGCGGCGGCTGCAAGAGCGCCGGATAATTGCGCGTCTATGGCGGCAATTCTTTCCTGTTCGTTTGTAAGGCGATTAAGTTCAGCTATAGCGGAATCAAGCTCGCCTGTCGTTCTCTGCTCGGCGGCGGCAAATTCGCGGGCGCGTTCTTCAAGCTGGGCGCGAAGCTTCGCTTCCCTTGAGCGGGAGTCTTCCAGAATTTGCGAACGCTCATCCTGCAGGGCGGCAAGATCGCCGCGGTACGCGTTCTGCATGGCAAGGAGTCTTTCCTGCGCCGCCCGCTGTTCGGCGGTCAACTCCTTATTGCTGGAATAAAGTCTCGCAAGCTCGGCGTCTACATTTTCCAGACGGGAATTAATCGACGCGATTTCCATTTCCTTTGAGGCGAGTTTCTGCGACGTGTCTTTGCGTATTTCTTCGATGAGCGCACGTTCCGTAATGTCATAAACCGCGTTTCCAGTCCTTACCTGCGCGTCTTTTTTTCCGTTGAATGAAACAAGCAGGAAACCGCCGACCGCCAGAATCGCAAGAGCGGATAAATTGACTATCAAAGGAAAAAGAGAGCCGCTTTTTTTCGCGTTGACAACAGGATTTTTTCCCGGCTTTACATCAACTATGTTATGTGAAAGTGAAATTCGGTTTTTATCCGTGATTCCGTTTATTCTTGACAGTATTTCCTTCTGCTCTTCGATTGATATTCCTGACTTTTCATCAAAAACAATATCCTTCGTCTCTGTCATTTCGCGTTTACCTTCTCGGCTTCTTTGACTGCAAGGCGTATTCCCCCGGCTTTCAATCCGCGCACATTGTAATCCTGCGCCTTAAAATCTTCAGATAACAGTTTAAGTCTCGGCTTCGGCGTATATTTTACGGTGAAGATAAACTTTGACCTTGTGTCTATGTGCAAAACCTGCGCGCCGTCGGGAACAAGGAAATAGTCCTTGTTCATTATCCAGCCTTCGATAACACAGCGTTTTATGCACGGACAGCCGGTTTCTTTTTCTTTGTAAACAATCGTGAAAATTGTTTTCGCAAGCGCGTCTTTATCCGCGACTCCAATCCACCACGCTTCCGCGCCGACAAAGGCTTTTTCGGGGAGATCCATTACCGTGTACATTCCGTTTTTGCGGATAGCGAGAATACGGTCAAAGGGGGAAACTTCCGCGATTTTCGCGCCTGAAACATTTGTTCCCAAATAGCCGGATTTGCTGTCGTATTTTAAATCAACGTCGCGCTTGACAACTTCCTTGGCGATAACCTTGTCAAAAGCGCCGACTATCGTTTTTCGCGCTCCCTTCCCGATTTCCTCATTCGCTTTTATTTTAGCGATGAATCCTTTAAGGCAGGAGATTGAATACGCGACTATGTTCTTTAACAGACCGTTAATTTCTTTTATGCGCGCGTTTATCTGCTCCATTTCGTCGCGGGCTTTGTTGATGTCGTATAACGAAATTCTGCGGATGGGAATTTTTAACAGGTGTTCAACATCGTCGTCTGAAACTCCGCGCGCACCGATTTCTTTCATGAACGGCTTAAATCCCGAAACGACAGCGTCCTGCACTCCTTTGGCGGTTTTCATCTTTTCGATGCCCTTGTAAATTCGCTCTTCGATGAAAATTCTTTCCAGCGTGCGCAGGTGCAGTTTGTCAAGAAGCTCCTTTTTTTCAAGCTCAAGTTCTTTTGTCAGGATTTTTACAAGCTGTTTCGCGTGATGTTTGATTATCTCGTTAATTGTCATAACGGCGGGAAGCCCGTCTTTTATTACAAGAAGGTTCACGGAGATTGACTGCTCACATTCGGTAAAGGCAAAAAGCGCGTCGATTGTTTCCTGCGCGTAAACGCCGCGCGCAAGTTTAATTTCAATTTCAACTTTGTCGGTGGTAAAATCATTTATACCCAGAATTTTAATTCTGCCGGCGCGCGCCGCGGCATCAATGCTGTTGATGATACTTTCGGTGGTTGAGCCGAAGGGAAGCTCTGTGATAAGAATGCGCTTTGGGTCGGAAGTGTCAAGTTTCGCGCGCACCAGAACCTTGCCGTTTCCGCCGTGGTACTCCGAAACATCAACATAACCGCCGGTTGGAAAATCGGGGTACAGGTCAAACTTTTTCCCGGAAAGGCAGGCGATTTCCGCTTCAAGCACTTCGACGGCGTTATGCGGCAGAATCTTTGTAGACATACCGACAGCTATCCCTTCCACGCCCATAATCAAAACTACTGGAATTTTCGCCGGAAAAAGAACAGGCTCCCTGTTGCGCCCGTCGTAAGAATCCGCCCACGGCGTCAATTTGGGATTGTAAAAAATATCTTTGGCAAACGGCGTTACGCGACATTCGATGTAACGCGGCGCGGAAGCATCGTCCCCGGTGAAAAGGTTGCCGAAGTTTCCCTGCCTGTCGATAAAAAGCTCTTTATTGGCAAGGACGACAAGCGCGGGGTTTATGGAAGCCTCTCCGTGTGGGTGGTACTTCATGCAGTGCCCGGTTACATTGGCGACCTTGTGAAATTTGCCGTCGTCCATCTCAAAAAGTGAGTGAAGGATGCGCCGCTGGACAGGCTTTAGTCCGTCCTCAAGATCGGGTATTGCGCGGTCTTTTATTACATAGGACGCGTATTCAAGAAAGTTGCGGTCAAAAAGGTTCTTAATATAAGCCATTATTTATACTTTACAACAGAGGGCAAAATGGGTCAATTAGCCAAATTTCCCTAAAATTTGCCCAAATTCCTCTCGCAAGGGCGCAAAAAGGCATATAGAAGTTTTTTGAGAATTATTTTCTTTTTATTTGAAAAATAGTAAAAATCATACTATAATGTAGATATTGTGAGTAAGATTTCGCTCAAACCCGCCCTATGCGCCGTTTTTTTCTCTTTAACCGCGCTTGTTCTGAGCGTCTGTATATTAGAACCGGTTACCATTAATGAATATGTCGAAGATGATAAAGTACAGGTTGTTATCAAAAGAGACGCTGGAAGGGTCAATATAATAACAAAAGATAACTGTGATTTCTCTGACTATTGGTCCGACTCCGGTTTAACGGCGGGAAACGGCAGGATTTTGGGTCTTAAAAATGACAAATATTACATAATCGAAGAATACGTTATGGAAGAAGGGAAAAATGGGGAACTGGAAACCACTCAGTTTGTAAAATCGGATGGTACGCGAAGTTTAAATCCGACCAATATTGGCAAGGTACGCAGCGGAACGATAACAGGACTTACCAATGACCGCTGGTATCTTGTGAAGTCCGCGGAACCGTTACCGTTAGATAAATATGATTTTAATACAATACCTGCCACACCTGCCACAACCCCTATCTCAATAAAAGACGGTGAAATAACCCTACCCGCCGGGAATTACAGCCTGACGCTTAACAGCGCTTTCAACGGTTACAGTTATGTAAAGATTCCCATTTCTTCCTCCACCCAGCGGGATTCCGGCACCGTTTCCGGCAATATAACGTTGGAAGCAGAAGGAACGGTAACCGACTATATCTTTTTTAATTTAGATCAATTAGATTTTTATGTCTTAAAGGTTACTATTAAGCCGGATGAATCCGTTACCCCCGGGGAAATAACAGTGACAACAGTTACATTTAATTTACCATCAGATCAAGGCACAGTGCTGTCATTGGGTAATTTTGAGATTTCCCATGCTAAACTCCTAGCAGACAACAACAATACGCATACATTTGAGGTAACCTTACCCGCCGGTTTTAGTAGTCCTCAAATTTTGGTAGGTACTCACACTGTAACCAGTAACTCTATTACCATTGGATATGGCAAAACTCCAGATATTGACCATCTTCTGTATCAAGGTAGCGAGTTTACAATCACCATAGTTGTAACATATGGCGGCAACAAATACAGCAATGTTATTAAGGTGACTATTGGTATTTAGCGAGAAAATAAATTATTATAAGGAAGGAGAGAAAAAATGAAAACGAAAAAAAGCGGCGTGTTCGCCGCGCTGACGGTAGTGTTGCTAATAGCGGCAGCGCTGATAGCAAGTTGTGTGGACCCGGAAACCCTCAATGGGTCGTCCGCTTCCAGTAATGGAAATACAGGCAATTTCGTGCCACCGGATGGCAAGGGGTATGTCAAGTTAAGTCTGGGAGGTTCAAACGGACGGACAATTATGCCCGCCGCCGGCGATATAGCTAACAGCGCTTATACCGGCGGCTTTGCAATAAGGGGCTATGTAACAGACACCTCTACTACTACATTAACCTTCACGCCGGCGCCTTCTGGCACGCGTTACACCCTGACAGAGTTGCAAGCTGCCGCTGCTACGGTAGTGGTAAATACAAACTATACTATCGAGGTAGATGCCTACATAGGTGCTGTTCTCACGACAAGCGGGAAAGCTACTTTTACGGCGGCTGCGGGATCTAATCCGGTTAACATTACCCTTAGACCGGTTATCACCACTGGCGGGACCGGTACATTTGAGTGGAACCTAACTTACGGCGGCGTTGCTTCTTTTGGTGATTTAACCACAGCAACACTTGAAGTAAATACGCCAACTCCTATAAGTATAAACTTAACAGCTTCTGGTGGCAATACAGGCACATGGGCCGCCGCTGTTCCTACAGGCGTCTACAATCTAACGCTTACGCTGGAGCGGACCGATATTGGACCACCTGTAGTATCTTATGTTCCTCTTGTATATACCGATGTAGTCCACATCTATAACACCCTGACAACTTCATTTGGGATACCTGAAACACCTGGAGCTACGGCTGAAGACCCCCCTCTAATACCTGGAGTACCTAAAAATTTCGCCGCGCTTACCCTGGTACCAACGTATACGGTTACTTTCAATGGTACTACCGGTAACGGTACCGGTACTGCGAGGGCTGTCGCCTATCTCCATGGTCAAGTGGTAACTGACGCTGATGATTATACGGATTCCCCCTCTCTCCCCATAACTGAGGACCCTGATTCTACTTCCCCGAATGCGTTCCTGGGCTGGTACACAATAAGTGGTGGTCTTGGTGTTCATTTCCCCTTGACTAATAAGGTTTTCAATACCCGTAGCCTGTACGGGAAATGGTATACTGCTACCCAAGCGTCTCCAGGAACCATTACTTTTGCGTTGCCAACAGACCCAGCCTCGACAACGACATTGGGTGGTCTTACGATTTCCGCTGCTAAGCTCAACATTGACGAAGAAGACCTAGAAGCTGAACCTCCCGTCCTCAATACGTATACCGTTACGGCAACCCTACCCGAAGGTTTCTCTAATGTTAAATATCAGGTAGGCACACACGCCGCTGCCAGCTCCCTTGTCATTGGATATGCCCGAAATGGCGGTACTCCAGATATTGATAATCTGCTGGTTCTAAACAACATACTTGCAATCACCGTAACTGCAACATTTGGAGGCCAAACTTACAGCTTTGTTGCGCTGGTTACTATTGGTCCGTAACAGTTAAAACACGCCCCTCGGGCGCGTTTTAACGCGAAAAAGGCTGTCCATTCCGGGCAGCCTTTTTTTATCTTCGCGCTTTCGCGCCCCTGCGGGAGGTCAATATATCAAGCGGTATTACAGCAAAATCTTTACGGTGACTATTAATTTGCGAGAAAATATGTTATTATTAAGGAAGGAGAGAGAAAATGAAAACGAAAAAACACGGCGTGTTCGCCGCCCTGGCGGCAGTTCTGCTGATAGCGGCAGCGCTGATAGCAAGTTGTGTGGACCCGGAGACCCTCAATGGGTCGGCCGCTTCCAATAATGGAAATACAGGCAATTTCGTACCCCCGGCTGGAAAGAGCTATATCCAGATAAATCTCGGAGGCTCAGCCGGACGGACAATCATGCCAGCCAGTGGTTTGTCTCTTTTTGATACTTATACAGTAGACATCTTAACCAGCGGCACTACAATAGGAAATGGTTACCCAAAAACGGGACAAACCAAAACGGATATAGATGAGCTAAGTCAATCAGTAACGTCAGGTACATCCTATACTGTTAAGATAGATGCCTACATTGGTACATATCTTGCGGCAAGCGGGACTAGTGCTGCTTTTTCTGCCGTTCCTGGACCCAACCCTGTGACCATTAACCTTACCCTTGCCTCAACTCACACCGCTGGAAATGGTGTGTTTGGATGGGATGTATCGTATGCCGGCAATAGCAACGGTTTTGATGATGCTGATCTTGATTCAGCGACACTGAGTTTATCAAGCACGGTTGGCGGAACTTCGGTATTAAGCAGCGCCGCCTCTAACTTATTAACATATAACTCTGGCAATGGTGCTGGCTCAGCAACCATCGGTTCAGGCGTCTACTATGTAACGGTTTCTCTGGCAAAAGCTGGCTATACTCCCGTTGTTTTTACAGATGTAGTCCACATCTATCAAGACATGACAACTGAATTTACGAAGGGCTTTGTAGCGCTTACAGCAGTGCCGACATATCACGTCCTTTTCAATAATTACAATATCGCTGGCGATGATGAAACAGCACCAGGAAATCTATATACGCACGGTGAAACTATAGTAGGCGGTGAAAACTATCCTCCCTCCTACCCAACTGCTACGAATTCTGCTGGTTTCTTGGGCTGGTTCACAACAGCGTCCGCGTTAGATGAAGGTAGTGCGCAAGTTGCATTGACTCAAAAGGTTTTCAAAGACTATACCTTGTTCGGGCGCTGGTATAGTTCTCCACTAGTGACAGTAACACAGCTTACATTTAATATAAATGATTTAGGCAATGAACTGGGAATTGATGAAGACAACAGTGAAACAACCATTTCTAAGGCTCAACTCGAAAGCGGCAATGCAGCAGTGATAGAGATGGACATAACCGGTATTGCAGGCGCCTCTGCTCCTGGATTTGTAGTAAACGGACACGAATTCTCTGGCGAAACCCTTACCATTGAATATGGCGGCACTCCAAATATTGATGAGTTTTTGGTGTCAGGATCGTTCCAAATTCTCATGAAAGTAACAGTAGGCGGCAAGGTATACGACAAACTCGTTACGTTTACAATTAACTAACAGTTAAAACGCACTCCTCACCGGGCGCGTTCACTACGCGAAAAAGGCTGTCTTTCCGGGCAGCCTTTTTTTATCTTCGCGTCTCTGCGAGAGGTCTTCTCGAATATCAATTGGTTGTATTCGCCGGTTTTGTTTTAGCGGGTTTTACTTTTCTGTCCAAAATTCCGAATTTATAGCCTATTCCAATTCCGATAACGGAACGCTTGTAATGTATGACATCCGGTTTGGGATAAAACCGTTTACCCTCTTCAAGTTCCAGATAGGGGTTATGCATAACAGTGTCGCCGAGAAAAGAAAACATATACTTTACATCAACAAAAAAAGCGCCGTGCTTGCCTCCCCTTGTGCTGGCTTGAATGCCGCCCCCGACGGCAAAAGGCGGGAATTCCTTAAAAATAGGCGAAACATTTAAATGATATACAAAAGCCGCGTAGGGAGCCAGCACAAAGTTATCAAAATATTTAAAGTTATATTTTAACTCCGCGGCTAGAGCCATATTGATAAAGGTATTGTCTTTTGTGTCTCCTAAATTTAATTGATAGTTAATCTCGACGCTTAAAAAATCAAAAACCTGACCTTCAACGCCCAGCGTCGCTCCCGGCATTGCCAAAATTTTATGATCAATCGGAGCTGTTCTGATCGGGTCGTCAAAAGTACCTTCATAAAGTCCTATCCCGCCTATTAACCCTTCGCCTTGCAGCGAGTAAAAAGTAATGGGGTAATCGAAGGACGCCCGGAAATACAGCCATTTGTTTTTCCAACTGTTGTCTATTACATGTTCCTGTTCCTGTACCTGTACCCGTACCTGTTCTTGAACCACAATTATATCGTCTTCGGTTATGGGCGGGATGTTGCTGACCGCCTTTAGGAACAGAAACTGGTTGTAATCATACATTTCCTCCAGACTGCTGAAAAAGAAGTCAAAAACAATAATTTCAAATTCGTCCGAATTCCTTAAAAGACTTATTTTGATAACGTATTGATTGTCGCCGGGCGGAGACTGACGCCGTATGCCGTCTGTGCCCGTGACCATATTTTGAGAAACGTTGAATTTTACGGTATGGGCGGCTTCTCTCTTGCTCTCGGTTACGGTATAGCCCGCTCCAAACGCCTCTGCCTTAAAATTTTTCATAAAATACTCATAAAAATCCGCCCTGTCCGCCGTTCCTTCAATGAAAATGAACCTGTTGGGTATTTTATCCTGCGCAAAAGAGGCTGCCGCGAGAGGCAAAAGGAGCGTAAAAAGCAATATTTTTTTCATCTTGTCGTTCTTTCCTAAATTTTACTATAATTATCGGTAAAATTCCAATTTTTCCCCGCAAATTCATCATTTATTCACCTTTACAAAACGGCTTTTTATGTAATAAAATACCTATTAGTAAAGAAAATAATTATCAAGGAGAAAGTTAATGAAAGAACCCAGAATAAAAAAATGGTGGCTTATCAAACTTGCTCTTACTATTATCGGTAAAAAAGGGCTGCGGGAAATGAGAAAGGCTTCCAAAAACGGGAAAAAGGCCTCGGATGGAATCCTTAGACAGATATTGACCATATGCAGAGACACCGCGCCGGGGGAAGTATCCCATATAACCGATTATAAGACCCGGTATTACGCGATAATGCGGATGAGTATTGAAAGGAATTGTACCCTTATCGTTACCGCCAATCCCAGTACGTTAGTTGAAATGCAAATCAATGACAATGAATTTTTCGATGATTACTGCGATGACATTGAGCATGGGACCGTCAGTCAAAAATTTCCCATTACCGACGCGGAAGAATTTACCGCGTGTGTTGACAAATGTTTGCAGGAGTATAACGGCGAGTACCGGGAGAAACGCGCATCCAACCGCGTCAAGGCGCCGGAAACGGCGCTGCTGGGGCCTGAGTCCTTTGAGCGGTTCAAGGCCGTGTGCATTGACCGCGGGTACCGGGATGGGCAGTTCAAACTCAACCTGCTTATGCAGGATGAAAAACGTCACGCGATGTTCAAAGAGCTGGTCAAATAATTTTGCAGAGGGACAGAAAAATGCGGACCATCGGCGGGGCTGCCGGCTCGGACAGCCCCGAAGTTCCCGACGGGACGAATGTCCGGACTCCCCCGGTGTCTGAAAGCACCGAGGCCAAAGTATTCCACAATATCCGGGGCGTAATTTTTGATTTTGACGGAACCCTGTATGACAATGCCTGGTTTGGCCTGTATCTGGTTTTAGCGTATCTTCCCGACGTGCTCCGTATCTGGAGGGAAAGGCTTGTCCGCAGGTGCTTTGAAGGCCGTGATTTTTCCACGCCGGAAAAATACTACCGGGCCTTTTTCGGCATAATGGGAAAAGCCAACCGCCGTCCGCCGAATGTTATGCGAAACTGGTATTTTAGGCATTATATGCCGCGCATGATACGGGTGCTGAAAAAATGTTACGCGCCCAGGCCCGGCGTTAAGGAACTCTTTGAATGGCTGGACAGCCCTGCCGGAGTGCGGAACTTGCCGGATGATTTCCCGATACTGGCAATTTATTCCGATTACCCGTTTTTAAAAGAGCGCATGGAAGCCCTGGGGGCGCCTGTCAGCCCCAAAGTACGCCTCTACGGGCCTGAATCGTTTGGCGCGCAAAAGCCGGCGCCCCGTCCCTTCTGGTGCATCGCGCAGAATATGGGGATTCGGCCCGAGGAAATTCTCGTTATTGGGGATCGTGATGATACCGACGGATACGGCGCGTATAACGCGGGCATGCGCTTTCTCTGCCTCAAGACCGGGCGGCGGCGCTATTTCAAGCTTGACCCGTACCGCAATTACCCGCAGCCGGACGAGCAGCAGGCAGGCCACATGCTTCCCATGTATTCGGCCACCTGGGACGAATTGGGAAATTTTTACCGGAAGTATTGCCGGAGCGGCGGGCAGGCAGGCGGATAGCCCATTTATCTTGCAGCACCCCCACAGCGCCAGGACTCCCTGGCACGGTATCAAGGCCAGCGCATCAGCAATTCTCAGTTTGAACTGTTATGAGGAAAAGAATTTAACCACGGAGTTTTACTTTTACGGATGAGTTCTAAATCAGCTTGAATTCTTTTGCGATGAGACTCAGCTCGCTGTTCCAACGGGGCCGGGACAGGAATTGACGGCGGGTTTCAATGTCGTCAATGCGGGTAGCACGGCGCTGAAGCCGCTTGAACGCTATGCTGATGGCTCTATCCCTGTCGTTTTGCCCGGTATCGGTATGCTTTAAGACGTGGAACCACGCGTAGAAATAAAACGCGTCCCAGGGGTCCAGTTCGGAAAGCTGCTCTTCACGGAGTATGCGCCCGATGTTGTCCGCCGCTTTTTCCCCTGCTTCGGGGGAACTGTGGCAGAGCGCCATTGAATGGTACGCGCAGACCATGTGTTTCCATATTTCATACCGGGAAAAAGACAGCAGTTCGCATTGGGCAAAACCGCTGCGCCAATCCGGCTGTTCGGTGAAAATAAAATTTTCATCAATGGGGGGGAGAGTCAGGGCGTCTGCGAGTTCTACGGTTTTCCGGTAATTTCCGGCCAGATACGCCGCTTCCATTTCAAAAAGGTCCGTGTCACACCCGCTGTTTTCCGGTTTTTGGATTAACGGATTTCGTGAAAAGACTCCGGCGCGGTATGCCCAT